>JBFELW010000267.1:0-4098 GCA_041551995.1 Paenisporosarcina sp. | reverse complement strand
CCTAAATGTATGTTTAGTTAAATGAGTAATTGGGTATAGACAGTCTATGTGCTTAATATTAATAAACGTACGCTACAATATAAAAAAGTGAGGTAGACATTGATTTGAATACGATTAAGGATTCTCGATATTTAAATGAATTAGATCATGTGACGGAAGATATCATTCAATTACTGAGTGAAACGATGGATGTAAATTCAATTTTTTTCACAATCAACACTACATATTCAAATATGGTGATAAGAGCTTTCAATCGAGATACAATTTTAATACACGAAGGCGACCATGCGCTATTAAAAGAAAATCTATCTGTTTTTTTCCCGAAGAAATCAGAACCAGTTGTTATAAATGATTTAGAGGTAAATTCAATCTTCTCTGAGCAACATGTAACTCATGATTTCAGAAAAGGATGTTTTATGGGAGCTCCCATTTATCAAGAGAATGATGAGATTTTTGGTATGATATGTGTTTACGATACGAAACCTTACCAATTTTCTACATATGATATTCAGCTCATAAAAACACTCACTTCCTTATTGAGTAAAACCATTGTTTTGGAAAATCTTATGCTCCATGACCATTTAACTGGTCTTTATAATAGTCGCTATCTAAAAACTTTCTTTGAGTTAAATAAAGAAATTGGCTTACAATATAGTTTACTTTATGTCGATTTGGATCATTTTAAAGATGTAAATGACAATTTCGGCCATGATATGGGAGATGAACTTTTAAAAAAAATCGCTTCTTTATTTAAGGGAATTGTCCCTAATGATAGCGTGGTGACGAGAGTTGGTGGAGACGAGTTTGTCCTCCTTATACCTGTTTCGTCAAATGAAATGGTGGAATCAAGAAAATCTGCATGTCAAATCATCGATGTACTGACTAGTAATTCTATCGAAGTAGATGGACAAGAGATACCCATTTCTGCAAGTGTGGGTATAACCTATGTAGAGTCTGGAAAATCCCTCAAAGTATTAATGAAAGAAGCGGATAATGCCATGTACCAAGCGAAAAGGAATGGGCGTAATAATTTAATTGTTCATTAAAAAAAACAGAACCCCAGTCATTGGGATTCTGTTTTCTTTATTTTATAAAGGATAAACCCGATTAAAGCTCCTACCACTCCAGGTATCAACCAACCAATACCCTGACTATACAGTGGAAGGTGAACTAAAATCCGTTCCACGGTAGGAAAGGTTATAGAAGCCGCTTTTAATCCATCGAAAACACTGATAAAGCTTGTACAAATTAAAGCTAAACCGTATACAATAGGTGCTCGGTCAAATAAATGGTCTAAAAAGGATAATAAAACCAAGACAATCGCAAGTGGATAAATAGCAAGTAGCACAGGTACAGAGAAATTAATTAATTGAGTCAATCCTACATTCGCAAAAACCGCACTAAATGCAGAGAAGATAAACACAAGTAACTTGTACGAGGCACCTGGAATGATTTTCTCGAAAAATTGAGAAGCTGCTGCAACCAACCCAATTGATGTCGTTAAACAAGCGAATGTAATCGTCATAGCTAAAATGATTTTCCCTAAATTCCCGAATAAAACATACGAAGTGAGCGCTAATATAGTGCCGCCATTTTCTTGAATCCCAATTGCATTTATACTCGTTGCACCAATGTAGCTAAGCACAATATATACAAGTGATAATCCGATAGCCGCAATCATTCCCGCAAATATCGTAGCACGAACTAGAACTTTTGAATCTTTAATCCCCTTATCTTTTAATGCTTGAATGACAACAATTCCAAAAACAAGTGCAGCTAAAACATCCATTGTTAAATAACCTTGTAGAAAACTCTCGAAAAATGGACTATTTCTATATGCATCTCGTGCCTCACCGATTTCTCCCATAGGGGTGATCATGCTCTTGATTGCTAATAAACCAATAACAGCAATTAAGAGAGGAGTTAAAAATTTTCCGATTCGGTCCACAAGTTTTGTTGGATTTAAAGCAAATAATATAGTAACGATGTAAAAGAATAGACTGAATAAAAGAAGTGGCCAACGTTCGCTAACAATCGATTCTGGTAAGAATGGAATGACACCTATTTCATAAGAAACAGTTGCTGTTCGAGGAATAGCGAATAATGGACCAATGACTAAATAGACAACGATTGTAAAAATTAATCCGAATAGTGGATGAACTCGACTAGCAATTGATTGTAAATCACCACCAGATTTTGCTATGGCGATGACAGCTAGGAGAGGTAAACCAACACCTGTAATTAAAAATCCAATGATAGATACAATTAATGCCTCTCCAGAAAGTTGTCCAAGCAATGGTGGAAATATAATGTTGCCGGCACCAAGAAAGAGTGCGAATAACATCAATCCAACGACAATTTTTTCACTCATCTTTATCGAGTTATGTGAATTCATACATAAAATCCCCTTTTCAGATTCTTGTGGCAGACGCCAAGTATACAGGATGTGCATTTCTAAAGCATAAAAAATGTGTCAAAAGTAAGAAATCTTTAGAATTTAAAATAGGACAAGATGAAGTGTACGAATCTTTAAATAGTTCGACATTTCTTGTCGTATTATTTCCCGGGCAATATAAAGTCGATTGCCGTAAGCTTGTCGAGTCATTCCCTTCACTAGTCTTCTTACCTTTGTGCAAATTAATACACAATCTCTGATTATTCTTATTGACTGAATATTTTCCATAAATTATGATAATAATAATTAAATAGTATTAGAAAAATGGAGGAAATAATCGTGCTAAAGAAATTCGCCTTTATTTGTCTCATTTGTACAGTCTTCAGTCTAGTTTTCACACCAGTTGCAGATGCATTTACATGGAAATAATCAATTTTTATGAATCCTATTTTGTTAATTCACTAGCTAGTAATCAAAAAAAGCACGGAAGTTTCTTAGACTTCCGTGCTTTTTTTGATCAACGACATAGCAAATTAAGAAGATACATGTCATTTGCCACTGCAAATAACACCATTTCAAGCACGTCGGAATTGTGTGGAGAACGTGAATACTTGAATTAAGTATCCGAATCCTCGAATTGTACCCGCGAATCCTAGAATTACGACGATGAATCCTCGAATTCACCCCACGAATCCTAGAATTCCCACCGTGCAATGGGATTCACTTGTCGAAAGGAAGCTTCTGGCTAACGGCCAGAAGCTATTTTACCATCAAATCACCCCACAGAATACATGTCATCTGCCACTGCAAATAACACCATTTCAAGCACGTCAAATTGTGCGTAAAAAGTGAATCCTTGAATTAAGTGTCCGAATCCTCGAATTGTACCCGTGAATCCTAGAATTAACACTACGAATCCTCGAATTGTACCCGCGAATCCTAGAATTGACACTGCGAATCCTCGAATTATCCCCACGAATCCTTGAATTCCATCACAGTCGAACCCACTACAATGGTGAATAGACACGAACTGTCTCCTGACTATAGATGCATTTTTATAAAATACAGATTATTACTCGTAATGAGAGGGTATGTAGTCCATACTATGTTAAATAGATACATTAATAGAAACGGAGGAAAGTCGAATGGACGAAAATTACATCGATGCGTCAAAGTATGTGAAATCGAAAACGCATCTTCAAAATTGGACTTCTAATCGGTCCACTACTCCGAAAAAGTATCTGTCCTCTACAAGAAAAGAAGTCGACTATGTGGTACTTGATTTTGAAACTACTGGACTACGTGCAGGTGCAGATCAAATCATCCAGATTGGAGCTGTTAAATATATAAATCATGAAGTAGTGGATATGATGAATTTATATGTTAATCCCATGCGTGCCATTTCAACACGTATTACATCGTTAACGGGTATTACAAACGATTCCGTAAAAAATAAACCACCAATTTACAGCGTAATTCCTGATTTAATAGCATTCATAGAGGATTTGCCAATTGTGGCACACAATGCCTCGTTTGATATGGGCTTTCTATATGCCTTAGAGCAATACGTAAAAATACCACAATATACGGTTATCGACACATTAAAATTAGCACGCAAAGTTATAAACCAAACACAAAACCACAAACTAACAACACTTGCTCAATATCTCCAAATCGAACACAATGCCCATGATGCTTTAGAT
>JBFELW010000266.1:0-4122 GCA_041551995.1 Paenisporosarcina sp. | reverse complement strand
TATTGATATATAAAACGGAGATTTCCACTTTTAAGTGGGCTAACCGTTTGGCGTATTTAGCTACTGTTATGTATTCTCTTACATTTTTATTGCATGGGGCGTGGATTTTACAAGTCATTACTTAAATGAAACAAAACGAAAGTAAAGTCTACTGGGTGGTAGCATAGCATTTTAAATTAAATAACTTCCTAGAAGGAGGGCTAGTCTACATACAGGCTAGCTCTCAAGAGATGGTAGTGTAATGAATTTTGTTAGTGATAGTAACACTCTCACCAGTAGACTCGCTACCATTTGATGTAGCTTTTAATGTTTTTGGTGGCTACACTGAAATATTTTGGATTTCATTAATTTTTCCTATAATAGGTATCTTCAGTTCACTTCTTGCTAAACAACCCAAGAAACACGTTGAGATTTGATTTCCATGCTTAAAGCGAGAACCCTGGTGATATAGGGTTCTCGCTTTTTTTGCATATACAGAGGTTTTATTAGAAAAATAGAAGTAGAAAAGTACCCATAGCGAAACAATAATAAGCGAAGTACTTCAAGTTGCCTCTCTCCAAGATACTCATCAGCCACTTCATTGAGAAATAGGTGGTAATCAGTGTTGCGATGAATGCGATTGTATAAGGCAAAGCAAGACTGTTCCAATTCTCCTCAGTTCTCAAGTCTGAGAACCCTAACACCATTCCTCCAATACTGACAGGAATATATAGGATGAATGAAAAACGGAGGGCAGTTTCCTGTTTCATGCCAACTGCAATTGATGCAATCACGGTTGAGCCAGAGCGACTAATTCCTGGGATGAGGGCAAGAGCTTGCGCGAATCCTACGATCAGCGCATCTTTTACTGATAGGTCTCCATCACGTTTTACACCTTTAAAGTTTCGAATCAACCAAAGTGCCAATCCGGTAATAAACAAGGAGATGGCAATAGTGGTCATGGATGTCAGATGTTCTGCGATTTGATCTTTAAATAAAAGACCTAAGATCACTGCTGGAATAGTACCTATACCTATATAAACCATAAATAAGAAATCATCTTTGTATTGATCGTTTCTAGTTCGTAAATAGGATAACGAATTTAAACTTAAGCGAATGATATCTTCTCTGAAGATAAAGATGATGGCTATAAAAGACGCGGTATTCGCTAAAATTTCAAAACTTAATCCTTTTTGTTCAATCCCCATAAGTCGTTGGGCAATAATAACATGTCCACTCGAGGATATTGGAATAGGTTCCGTAAACCCTTGTATTAATCCTAGTACGAAATACTTTATTGTTAGTAAAACTTCTTCAGTACCCATAGGAACCACCCTTCATAAGCTTTTACTGTTCAAACTATAAAGGATAGAAAGGTAAGAAGATAGTCTTTCCCTAAATATCAGACTTTGTTCATGTTATAAGAAGTTTGTGTATTTTAACGATAATCAGAGAAGAAATTGAAAAAACACACCTTGACCCGTAATGGGACAAGATGTGTTTCTAATTTTATTATTGACGCTTTTGAATAATCGGTCTTAATCTAAATCCAAATAATCCTGCAAGAACAGCTAATATTAAGTCTTTAGGTAGGGGCACTGCCATCCAAGCCCAAGCCATTTGGTATGAAAAACCTTCTGGTGCTGCAAACCAAAGTTTGTAAGCAGCGAACATCCAGTTTGTACCGAAAAGGTAGTTGAATGCTGTACCAGCTAGTGCAGCTATGACAAAACCAACTTTTGTTGGGAACTTTTCAACAATGTAACCAGCAATGTAAGCTACGAATATAAAGGAAACAATGAATCCAAATGTCGGGCTAAAAATTGTGTCTAAACCTCCAGAAAACTTAGCGAAGACAGGTAATCCGGCTAATCCAATCAATGCGTATACAAGCATGGCGATTGCACCATTTCGTTTTCCTAATAGAAGACCGGCTAGAATGGCAAAGAATGTTTGTAGTGTGATTGGGACACCACCGATAATTAAAAATGAAGCAATGTTAGCACCAATCATCATTAAAGCAGCGAACATCGCTGTTTGAACCAATAGTAATGTGCGTGAATGATTGGTTGATCGTGTTGCAGTTGAACTAGTCATGTGAACCCTCCAAAAATGTAATATAGCATTATTATAGGAGATTAATAATTTATAAGTCAACTTATTTTTTATTTTGGTTAACACAAAATGTTTTTGAATAACAAATGTTGAAGATTTATCTTTAAGGTTTTATCCTAGGGGATAATACTTTTAAAGAATTTATACAAATTGTCGAATAATAACCACTAATTTTGAACTATACTACTTAACTGGTAAAATAAAGAAAGAACTGGAGGTCGTGAAATGCAAAAAAGACTGATTGGCGTTCTCTCGCTTCTATTTCTCATCATCCTCACAGGCTGTCAGGAAAAGGTGACACCGGAGGAACGACTCGCTGAATATGTGGGTCATTGGAATAAAGGGAAGTTTGCAGATATGTATAACGACTATTTAAGCCAAGAGACAAAAACGACATTCACAGCAGAAAAGTTTGTGGATAGACAGGAAAAACTACACAATGATTTAAGCATTGATAACGTAGAAGTAACATTCGCTGAGCCTGCAGAAGATACGAAATGGGACACTGAAGAACACGCAACGTTCCCAGTTCAAATAAAAATGGATACAATGGCTGGTCCAGTGGAATTTGAAAAAACGATTACACTTTTACATGAAACGCGTGACGAGACGGACAACTGGTTTGTTCAGTGGAATCCTTCTTTTATTTTCCCAGACCTTGAAGAAGAAGATAAGATAAGGATCTCAACAATGAAATCTGCCCGTGGTGAAATAGTAGATCGTAATGGTCTTCCCATTGCGATGAATGGGGATGGCTATGAAATTGGTATTGTACCTGAAAAGTTTACTGATGCTACAAAGAAGACAGAGTTAGCCAATTTACTCGGAAAAACCACAGAATACATTGACAAACAGTTAAATCAGAGTTGGGTACAGCCAAGTCATTTTGTTCCGATTACAAAAATAGCGAAAAACAATATACCTTTGCTAGAAAAACTCGCTGAAATACCTGGAGTGACACGACAAGAAACACCGATGAGAGAATATCCTTATGGTGAATCACTTTCACACTTATCTGGTTATATTGGAGTCATTACAGAGAAACAATTGGCAGACCGTAAAGACAAAGGGTATACCGAATCTGATTTAATAGGTAGAAAAGGGATGGAACTTTTACTTGAGGACCGTCTACGTGGTACGGATGGTGTCCGTATATTTATAGAAAAATCAGTTGGGTCTGAAGCAATCACAGTGGCTGAAAACCCAGCTGTTAATGGTGAAACTATTTCCTTAACCATCAATGCTGAGTTGCAGAAAATAACGTACGAAGCCATGCGAGGCGAGGCAGGAACAAGTGCTGCTGTGGATCCTAATACTGGTGAAACACTCGCTCTAGTCAGTTCTCCTGGGTTTGATCCGACCGAATTTATGCTCGGTATTAGCGGCACTCGGTATAAAGAGCTTGAAGAAAATCCGTTAAGTCCTTTGTTCAACCGATTTTCAGCTACTTATGCTCCAGGCTCGTCTATAAAACCTGTGACAGCAGCCATCGGTATGGAATCAGGGACACTTAATCCGACTGAAGGACTAACGATTAATGGTGAGACATGGCAAAAAGATTCGTCATGGGACGAGTATCGGGTAACACGTGTTCATGCAGAAGCACCTAATCCTATTGATTTAAACAAGGCACTTGTTTACTCAGATAATATCTATTTTGCACAGGAAGCCCTTGAAATGGGACGGGAGACATTTGTTAAGGGGATGACTCGATTTGGATTTGGTGAAGAAATTCCATTCGCTTATAGTATGAAGTCTTCTCAAATTTCGAATGATGGAAAAATCAGTTCGGAAGGACAGCTAGCTGATACGTCCTTTGGGCAAGGGCAAATGCTGACGAATATTCTGCACCTTGCTTCGATGTATGAAGTTTTTCTTAATGACGGTGTGATGTACAAGCCGACACTACTAATAGACGAAGAAGATTCACAAGTTTGGAAAGAGGACTTAGTGAGCGCTGAAAATGCTACGATTCTTGAGACTGGTCTTCGACAAGTTGTCGTTGACGGTTTTGCTCAAGCTGCTAAT
>JBFELW010000265.1:0-4131 GCA_041551995.1 Paenisporosarcina sp. | reverse complement strand
TCGCGGAGTAGGAATTGATGCACTCGGTGTTGAGCGCAGCCAACCAAATCACCCAACTCATAAAGCACTATTTGGTGCGAACATTATCGTTATAGAAGGCTTACGTTTAAGTGAAGTAGTAGCAGGATCTTATTTCATGGTAGCTGCCCCATTAAAACTAATTGGAACAGACGCAGCACCAGCACGTGTTATCTTAATAGATGAGTATCTTCAAGGGTAAATACTAAATGCCGAGGAAGGGTGACATACCCTCCTTGGCATTTTTACGTGGATTCAAGGATTCGCGGTGTTAATTCTAGGATTCACATCAGTAATTCAAGGATTCGAAGTCTTAATTCAAGGATTCACCCCGATAATTCTGCATTTCACGTGCATAATTCAAGTATTCACGAAAACCGCACAATTTTGATGGTTCCAGATAACGATGACGAGGCTAAACCTCATATCTTCACCCTTTTCCTCAAACTGTTCACTTCGTCATTCCGTATTGATTTGTATCAGTATTTAAATAAGTAATGGTTGCTTCTATAGAATCGTAATTTTCCAATTGAAATGAGTCTATAATTTCGGCAATCACTTCTTCGTCAGAAGTCTTTTCGTCAATAGACAGAGCTTCTAAGAAAGGGTGCAGTAAATCCATTGCTTCGGACCCTAAAATCGTTTGATTACTTGATTTCTTCATATATTCCACGTCAGTAGCATCCTTTTTCTCTTCGTAAAGAATTTCTAAGGTGTCGTCTGGATTTTGAGAATGTACCACTAGTTCAAAACGTTTAAATCCATATGTGTGTCCTGGAGTATCCGCAGGTTGTTCACCGGGATCACCATCTGTAATATCATTACTTAGATCATTATTGGTTAAGTCTGCTGTTGCGTCTTCATCTTCATTCCCACCACAAGCACCAAAAACAAAAGCAGAAGAAAGTATAAGACCTATCAATAACGTATTTCTTCTAAGTGACATGCTTCATCATCCTTTCAGAACGTCCATTTTATTTGTTTTGCCCCAAAACTAGATGATTAACCGTTAAAAATATATAAAGTCAACTTCTCTTAGAATAAAAAGAAACCTTCAAAGGCGTCTAAACGTATGAACTAATAAAGAGAAGCAGGTGGGATACTGTGGAAAAAGTGAAGATGAAGTTAGAAGAGATTTATAGTCAAGTGCAAAACGCGGTTGGCTGGTCAGTGGATAAACGCATTTTACTATCAATAGCGAGTTATTATGTGACAAAGTCAAAATCGTTTAATGGTCAACGTTTTTTAGCTGTATCAGATACCATTAAACAAAAATCGAGCTGGGCTTCACCACTACGTTCACAAGCCCATTACATGTTAGCGGCATGTTTAGAAAATGAGAGTCAAGATCCTTCCGATGCGGTTGATGCGGTACTAGCTAAACATGATTTATTAAAAGATGCAGGGTTTAAACAATCCCCACAGTCCTATTTAACCACTCTGTTAATGTCGGGTAATGTGGAAGAGCAGGCATCTGATGTAAAGAGAGCAAAGGTTTTATTTAACGAAATGAAAAAACATCATCCATTCCTGACATCTGCAGATGATTATTTATATGCCATGATGTTGGGCAAGATGGAAGGGAACGCCGTAGAACGAGCGGAGACCATGAATCGGTATTACCGTGAATTACGACAACATGGCTTTTATATGGGTAATGACTTGCAGTGGATGTCACAAGTCATGACTTACACGGGAGCTGAATATGATGAGAACATCGTTTCGCGAGCCGTGTCTATTCGTGATCAAGTAAAGACTGCGGGAGTAAAAGTTAAAATGAGTCATTACGTCATGATCGCTTTTTTAGCTGTTTTGAAAATAAATGACATGCAGCTAGAGCATATTATTGAGACTTATAGAGAGCTGGTTACTATGAAGCTTTTTAGATGGTATAAAGATATGGTTCTTCCAATTGCTATTCAATTAGAGACAAAGCATATGATTGATCAATCAGAAACGTCATCTGTACAATTTTTAATAACCATTGAAATGGTCATTCAAGCACAACAGGCTGCTATGGTAGCATCAATGGCAGCAACGAGCAGTGTTATAGCTTCAAGCGGAAGTTGATTGAAGCAACGAAGTCTGCAGATTTAATCGTATGTCCATGTTAGAATGACAGTAACTAGATATGATAAGACATAAGGATATATCATCTACCAGGAGGTGTTTCTATTGAAAGAAACTAGACTTTGGATTAATGGAGATTGGCGCGAGACAACGAATATGTACGACTTACATGCACCATTCGATGGACGTCCAATTGCTAAAGTGGCAAAAGGCTCTGCAGAAGATGTGGTTGTTGCGATTGAAGGAGCGGAGCAGGCTTTTCAAGCATTTAAAAAATGGACTGCCTACGACAGAGCGGAGATTTTATATAAAGTGGTAACCATTATGCGGGAGCGTAAAGAAGAACTCGCTAAAATCCTGGCAGAAGAAGCGGGAAAACCATTGAAGACTGCCCGTGCAGAAATAGATAGAACAATTGCAACGTACCAGTTTTCTGCTGAAGAAGCGAAGCAGTACCGTGGGGAAACTATTCCAATGGATGCAGCGCCTGGTGTCACCGATCGAATTGGTTGGACAAAGAAAGAGGCAATTGGTGTTATTTCCGCTATCACTCCTTTTAACTTTCCTTTTAATTTGGTAGCACATAAGCTTGGACCTGCCTTTGCAGTGGGGAACACAGTCGTGTTGAAACCCGCAACGCAAACACCGTTAAGTGCGTTAGCCATGGCGGAAATTTTTCAAGAAGCAGGATTGCCGAATGGTGCGTTACAAATTATAACGGGAAGCGGTAGTGAATTAAGTGATTCATTGATTACCCATCCTGCCGTTAAAAAAGTAACGTTCACTGGTAGTGTCCCTGTTGGATTGAAAATAAAAGAAAAAGTAGGGTTACGCAAAATAACACTCGAACTTGGATCCAATGCTGCATTAATCATTGAACCAAGTACTCCTATTGATCTGATTGTGAAACGTTGTGCTGAAGGAGCATTTAGCTTCTCAGGACAAGTGTGTATATCATTACAGCGAATTTATGTGAATAAAGAAATATACGAAGAATTTGCACAAGCTTTTATTGAAGAAACGAAGAAATTAAAAGTCGGCGACCCTCTTGATGAAACGACCGATGTAAGTTCGATGATTCATACAGATGAAGTAGAACGAATCGCTAATTGGATTGATGAAGCTAAGGCGAATGGTGCTAACGTAGCAACAGGTGGAATCTTCACGGAACGTTCATTAGAGCCAACCGTATTGACGAACGTAGCAGCTGATATGAAAGTTGTTTGTGAAGAAGTATTTGCTCCAGTTGTATCTCTCATTCCTTACGACACGTTAGATGAAGCAATTTCTCTTGTGAATGATTCACAATTTGGGTTAAATGCCGCCATTTACACGAATGTCTTAACGGATGCGATGAAAGCAGCAGAAGAAATTGAAGCTGGTGCCGTTATCATCAACGATATCCCGACATTCCGCGTCGATCACATGCCGTATGGTGGTGTGAAAATGAGTGGTTACGGACGAGAAGGCGTAAAATTTGCTGTGGAAGAAATGACAGACTTGAAGTTTATTACGATGAAAACGAAATTTTAACTAAGACTTAAATAGTATAGAGAGTGCGAATGCGGCTAACGGATTCTGCCATAATAACAACACCAAGGGCTATCAATTCGAACACGTGAATTGGTAGCCCTTTTGTTAAAGTATCCTACTCTGACATAGATAGCTGAGTTATCATGCTTATTAGAAGATCAACGTGCAATCTCATCAACTTACCTCTTTTTCTATTCAGGTGAAAATGGATATTTTTGTTATAATCAAGAAAAGAGGTTTGTAGTTTCTTATTGAACTACCTAAGCAGGGTAGTTGTAGAAAGAAGGATGAGAGTTTATGAGTGAACGACTTGAACTGAGTTTTAAGAACAAAGAAGTTAGAATATGGTTTGTTATGATGATGCCAGCTGTAATAGTGGGTGCATTAATTATGTTTTTTGTTGGAATCCGATACCAATATGTTGCAGTTTTATTGATTTTAATGGCTTGGGTAATCTTTTATATATGGCGTTATTTCTATAGGAAGAAGCAAAGGGAATAGTCTTCAAAT
>JBFELW010000264.1:0-4161 GCA_041551995.1 Paenisporosarcina sp. | reverse complement strand
TGACAATTCGCTGCTTTCAAGAAGTCAACTTGCAATACTTTTTCAACACCCTCAGCGATAACCTCCATTCCCAAACTATGAGCAAGATGAATAATTGTCTTGGCTATAGCAGCATTCTTTGCATCGGTTTCAATGTCTCGAATAAAGGACTGATCAATTTTGATAATGTCAATTGGATATCGTTTTAAATAACTTAGTGAAGAATAGCCAGTACCAAAATCGTCTATTGAAATAACAACTCCTATTGCCTTTAAATCATTTAATATAGACAACGTCTCACGCATATTAGTCATAGCACTTTCAGTTATTTCAACCTCAAGGGCACTTGGATTCACATGGTACTCTTTTAATATTTCTTCTATACGGTAGGCAAACGTTTCTTGTTTAAACTGCTTAGGAGAAATATTAACAGCTACACGCATAAGATGGTATCCTTTTTTCTGCCAATCACTCAATTGCAAACAAACTTGTTTTAGTACCCATTCACCAATCTGAATAATCAATCCAGACTCCTCGGCAATCGGTATGAACTGTGCAGGTGACACAAAACCAAATTTACGATTATTCCATCTCAATAATGCCTCAAAACTATTGATTGATCCTGTTCTCAAATCTACTTGAGGTTGATAGTGGATAGACAACTCATCCATTTCAATGGCTCTTCTTAAATGAGACTCCATCAATGCTTCATTTGGAAATGAATGATTCATATCCTCTCGATAAAAACGGTAATGGGCTCGTCCTCTATCTTTTACATAAAATAGAGCCTGATCAGCTTTCTTTAATAAAACATCGATTTCTTTTCCATCCGCGGGATACATAGAAATACCCATAGATGCTGAAATAAAATATTCTTGATGATCTACATAAAAAGGCTTGTGAATTTCTTTTAATACAATATTAGCGAAACTCTCCGTCATTTCTTTCGTTGATTGACAGAGTACAAAAACAAATTCATCTCCACTATGTCTATATAGCTTGTTCGTTCGATCTGTTAGTATACTTAGTCGATCTGCAATACGTTTTAATAATTCATCTCCAGAATTATATCCAAGAGAATCGTTTATTAACTTGAATCGATCTAAATCTAGATAAATAACTGTAATTTCTTCTTTGTTTAATTCAGCGAACCGCATGTCTTCACGTAATTGTTCTTTTAATGCTCGACGATTCCATAAACCCGTTAAATGGTCATGATAGGACAAATAGAATAGTTTCTCTTTATTTTCAATATGTGGTGAGGTATCTCGAATGAGTAAGTGAACAGCCTTAACCTCATTATGAACAATGATGGGAATAGTTTTCATATAAACAGGCACAAAATGTCCTTTTTTATGTGAAAATGAACACTCTTCTAAGTCAATGGATTGGCCCTGAAAGGCTCTTTCCAACAATTGCTTAGAACTCTTTTGACTCATTACATCCACCAGTTCAAAAAGAGATCGTCCAACTATATCATGAGGCATAAAACCAAATGAATTTAAGATTGCAGGATTAGCATACAGTACCTCACCATGTTCATTAATTGACACTAATGGATCCAAATTATGATCTAGAACCGATTCGTATTTTTCTTTTGTTTCTAATAACTCAGTTCGTTCAGTTTCTTCTTTCGTTCGATCAGTTAACGTTATACATATAATTGGTTCCTGATCATTCAAATCTATTTGAAGAAGCATTAGGTCAAACACGATTAGGTGTTGGTCTATCGGTACATAAATTTTCTTTTTAAAACCGTTTTCATGAGTCGACAACTGACTCACATAAGAGACTAAATGCATCCATATACTTTCAGTGAAAAATTCAGAAGCAAGATCTAATTTTTTATCTTCTTGTTTAAAATAAGATGCTCCCAGCCTATTGGCATAAACAACTAGGTAATCTTTATTCGTTTTTTTTTGTAAGATAAACGTCATATCAAAAGGATTAATAGTAGCAAACAAGTGCACATAATCACGAGTTTCAGACGCATCCGTAGATGAGTAATTCATGTTTTCCTCCAATAGTCGCACAAATACTTCTATACAATTTCCATTGTAGTTGGTTTTGAACATTTTGAACATCATTTTTTCCTTTTTAAAAAAGTACTCCTAGTTATATCGGATTATTTATAAAACTGTTAAGAAGTATTAGAAAAATAGCTCTTCTAGTTTATAAAAAATATGAAAAATGTGAGTGTCAATCCTATTAATATTATATTTTTTCCATATTTTTTTGTTTTTACCTGTACAGCTTGAAAAGAAATTGATATGATTAAAGTTAATTGAATGCTCTGATTTTTAAAATTATCCGGGTCTTTTAGATTAGTCATTAGGGGGGGTATGATGAAAGTAGATTTCAAAGATGAACAATTAGCAACTGCTATTTTCACTGTTAATAAACATGCAAAAACGGCAATAGATAATAAATATCTATATGAGCTAAAACGAATGACAATTGAGAAGCTGATTGAAAGTAGTAGAGCAAAGAAAGTTGGTTTGCATTTTGTGAAAAATCCACGTTTTAGTCAACAACAATCTTCTGTCTTAGTGCAATGTGCAGACTATTATTTTCATTTGTTGCCTAAAAAAGAAGATTTCAAAAGTCTGCCACATTTAGGTCATTTAGATGAAGAATATCGTAATCCACAAAGAAGAATGAGTTTAAATGCAGCTAAGCAGTTATTAAGCGACTACACGGGTCTTCATCAACCTTACATTTCCCAAAAATCCACTTCTTCATCCTCGACAATTGGCAAGAAAAAAAATGCTTCAAAACGAACTTATACATTTGGTAGTTCATACTTAGATTAAATAGAATATATGATTAAAGCCGGAACCTCTTTAAAAGGTACCGGCTTTAAATATGTCTATAAAATATATTGATCAGTTTTCAAAATTAGCTCTGAAATTTCAGGTTTACTTATTTGATCTTGTGCACCGACCTTATCACCTTTATGACGTAAATCATCAGTTATTAAGCTTGAGAAAATGATGACTGGAAGTTTTTGAAGAATTGTATTTGATTTAATTTTCTTCGTTAAATGATGTCCATCCATTTGAGGCATTTCGATATCTGTTATCACTAACTGAACATGTTCTTCTATATTTTGAGTAGACTTCGCAATAGTCTCCAAGTAATTTAAAGCATCTAGTCCATTCTCAAAAAACTCTAAATTCACATAACCAGCTTCGGTCATTGTTTCGTGTAACAATTTCCGAAGTAATGGAGAATCTTCTGCAATTACTATTTTTTTATCTGAACGTTCTCGCGCACCTAATTTTTTGACAGAATCCATTTGAATACCAGACTCAGGGTTAATATCGACCATAATTCGCTCAAAATCTAATAGCAATATGATATGTTCTTCGAGTTTAATCACTCCGATGATATGCGAACTGCCCCCCTGGTACATTTCAGAAGGTTTCTCAATCTGATTCCATGATATACGATGTATAAGAGATACATTATCTACATGAAATACAATTCGTTGTTTATTGAATTCTGTAACAATGAACTTTTGCTCTTGTACATCTCCACTTAGCTCTTCTCCTAAAACCTTTCCCATATTCACAACTGGCAAGATTTCACCTCGCAATTGAATAATTCCTTCAACATGTGGATGAGCAAGCGGAATGTTCGTAACAGGTAGTGGCTGCAAAATTTCTTTCACTTTTATTACATTGATACCAAAATTATTTGAACCTACTTTGAACTCAACAATTTCAAGTTCGTTAGTACCACTCTCTAGTAAAATCCCTTTTTGCTCGTTCAAATCAAGCGCCCCTTACTTCTAACTAAATGTAAATCGATTGTATCACAGGAAAATCTATTATCCTATGTCATTTTGTGTGAGTCATGTTTTACTTGTAAGTGAATGATTAAACCTATAACGGTCATAACAATGAGTGTTGATAAGGCAATGCGACTTGCCATAGGACCATAATCTTGTAATTGATACGTAATCGTTCCGTAAATAACAGGTCCTATAATGGAGGATACTTTACCTGAAAAAGCAAAGAGACCAAAGAACTGACCTCTTTTCTCTTCAGGAGTCAATTCTATAATAAGTGTTCGTGATGTCACCCACATAGAACCAAGAGATATACCAAACATACTACCGGAAATCCAGAACATCCACTGATCGAATGCAAAAACGGAAATAATTAATGAAACAATCAT
>JBFELW010000263.1:0-4164 GCA_041551995.1 Paenisporosarcina sp. | reverse complement strand
GGGATCTTTTTTGTTGGTATGATGGCATAATGTTCCTGAACTTTAGAACTGTCCACATAACGTTTACTCGGCTTTCTTGAAGCAACTTCGAAAGGCTGCTGAATCAACTGTTGATAGGCTTCGACTTGGTTTTCAAGATACAAAAATTCATTTGGCGTAATAAATTGAGTATCTGTTCGTGGATAGGTGACCAGCTTCTTTTCATACAAACTCTGCATCGTCGTGAGCACTTTTGCAGGGCTGTATTTCCACTTCCTGTTCGCAGTAGCTTGTATGGTTGATAGGGCATGTAACTTCGGAGGGAGTGTCTTTTTGTCTTCAGTCTTTAATTGTTGGACCGTTCCAAAGGAAGATGCCTCTATTTGATGCTTCCACAAAAGCGCTTGTGCCTCTTCCAGTAACTTCAACTTACCTTTTACTTTCCCTTTATATGAACCGTGTTCACCCTTAAATGTGCCTTCTAACTCGAAATACGGTTCTGGAACAAAGCTCTCAATTTCAAGTGCCCGTTGATAAATCAAATAAACCGTGGGAGACTGAACCCTTCCAATAGAAAAAACTTCTCGAATTCCCTTTTTTTGAATGAGTAAGGTATAAAGTCGAGACCCATTCATTCCTACTAGCCAATCGCTCATTTGACGAGCCTTTGCTTCTTCATACATTAACAAGTCTTTGCGATTATCTTGTAATTGGAGAAACCCTTTTCTTACTTCATCGACTTCCAATGAGTTTATCCATAATCTTTTTATGGTTTTATTTTGAGCACGTGTGTAATCAAAAATACTATAGAAAATATTGGACCCTTCTCTATCCACGTCACATGCATTAATGACTGTATCCGTCCCATAGATCAACTTTTTTATAATACCAAATTGCTTGGCTTTCCCCTTGGCAATTTGGAACTGAAATTTTTCAGGTAAAATAGGTAGCGATTGAAGAGACCATTTTGTCCAGATTGGGTTGTGAGACTTTGGATCCTGTAACTCTACTAAATGCCCAATACCCCAAGTGATATATGCTCCTTCTGGAAAAACATCACAAGGTTGCACATCAAAAAATCCTTCCTGTTTCTTTACTTTGAACGCATCTGCATATGCCTTAGCCTGACTTGGTTTCTCTGCTACGATAACGGGTTTCACTATTTGACCTCCAGTTGGATCCCATAATTTATACTAAAAGTATATCATGATTAAGAACATACATTCGATTTCATTGGATTTTTAATTAAAACGGCTATGTGTAAAAATCAAATTCTTGAGCGAGAATGACATGTCCAAAAGGTTTTACAGAAGTTTGTTACCAAGATACGAACAACCGAGGTAGTTTTCCCTTACATCCATCTTTTTGGGCTTTCATTAATGTGGTAAAATATTCTAAAAAGGAGACAAACTATGAGCCAAATTAAAAATATAAATCTTTATACAAATATGATAGTTGGTTCAATAGGTCTTATTCTTACGACAGTCGGAACCGGAATACTTATATTTATTCCAGAAGTCGCAAATACTTTTACTGCTGTAATGATTTTTTTTGGTTTATCGTTAATAGTTCACTACATATATTATTTGGAAAGGAAAGCTGAAATAAGTAATAGGTTAATATGGTTTAGAGCGATAATCATTATCCTAACTGTCAGTAGTCTAAGTTCCATTTTATTTTAGGAAGTTTGTTTTTTAGATATTGGTAGTCTTTGACTATTGAAACTTAAAAATGCCCTCAAATTACACTATAATAGAAGATTTGATATATAGCCAAAAAGAAAGGAACTACAACCCATGCGGATTATAGTTCCTTTTTATGGTTATTTAAACAGAAACCCTTAGCACACAATGGCTTTATTTTTAGTTGTGATGTATTTAAAGGTAATCTCCTTCTTACTTACCGGTCTCAGCAAAACGTTTAATTCTTGTTTCAATTTCATCACGAACGCGTTGGAACACTGCCCATTTCTCTTCAACTGTACCTTCAGCTTTTGCAGGATCGTCAAATCCCCAGTGCTCGCGTTTTACTTGAGGTGGTGTCATTGGACATTTGTCAGCTGCGTCACCACATAGTGTTACAGCGAATTCTGCATTGTTTAAAATTTCAGGATTAATTATATCCGAAGTGTGATTTGAAATATCAATTCCTACTTCATTCATTGCTTTTACGGCATTTGGGTTTAATCCATGAGCTTCAATTCCCGCACTCAATACTTGCCACTCATCACCTAAATACTTTTTCCCAAAACCTTCCGCCATTTGGCTTCGGCAAGAATTACCTGTACATAAAAAATATAATGTTTTTTTAGACATGATGAAAAACTCCTTTTTCAATCTAGATTTAGATGATTAACAACCATAAATAAAGTCCAATTAGTGTGATTAAAAGCGTTGGGACAGTTAGGATAATACCTACTTTGAAATAAGTACCCCAGGCAATTTTCACTCCTTTTTGAGATAGAACATGCAACCATAAGAGAGTAGCAAGTGAACCAATTGGTGTAATTTTTGGACCTAAGTCTGATCCAATTACATTTGCGTAGATTAAAGCTTCTCGAATGGTTCCATTCGTACTCGTTTCAGCTATTGCCAGTGCGTTAATCATGACAGTTGGCATATTGTTCATAACAGACGACAAAATAGCTGCAATGAATCCCATCGAAATTGTTCCTACGAATAGACCTTGATTCGCTGCAAGTTGAATGACATCTGATAATACACTCGTCAATCCAACATTTCGTAATCCATAAACAACAACATACATCCCGATTGAGAAGAATACAATCGCCCATGGTGCACCTTTTAATATACGTGTTGTATGAACAGCTGGACTTTTTTGAGCCATTAATAAGAAGAAAATCGCAACGATTCCTGCCACGAAGGAAACAGGAAGGCCTAGGAATTCACTTGAGAAATAACCGATTAATAATAACCCTAATACATACCAAGATAATCGAAACATTTTCTCATCTTTAATGGCCTCGCGAGGTTGTTTTAAGTCTTTCATGTCATAGTTGCTCGGAATGCTCTTACGGAAAAATAAGAATAGCACTAAAATACTGGCTATAAGTGAAAAAAAGTTTGGAACAATCATTCTAGAAGCATACTCAACAAATCCAATACCAAAGAAATCAGCAGAAACAATATTAACTAAGTTACTGACAACTAGTGGTAACGATGTTGTATCCGCAATAAAACCACTTGCCATAATGAATGGAAATACCATTTTCTCATCAAACTTCAAGTTTCGAACCATTGCTAAGACAATAGGTGTAAGTATGAGAGCAGCTCCATCGTTCGCAAAAAATGCAGCAACGAGCGCGCCTAGAATACTGACATATACAAACATTCGAATACCATTACCTTTTGCAGCTCTAGCCATATGCAAAGCAGCCCACTCGAAAAAGCCAATCTCATCTAAGATAAGTGAAATAATAATGATAGCTATGAACGCTAAGGTAGCGTTCCATACAATTCCTGTTACGGTTATGACGTCTTGAAAATCTACTACACCTACCAGCAAGGCAAGTAATGCCCCTCCAATAGCAGAATATCCAATCGATAAGTTCTTAGGTTGCCATATAACAAAAACCAATGTTATAAGGAAAATTAATGTTGCTAATACAACTGATGTCAAAATAAACCCTCCATTAATCGCAAGTAATACGTAATCCTTGCTGTTCTAATTCTATAATTTTTTGATCTTGGTCCGGAATAAAATCCAGTAGACTTTGTATAAATTCATACGCTTCATTTTTTGTATTTAGTGAATAAAAAATCCATTGTCCTTTTCGATTTTCGTTAACTAAACCAACATCCTTCAATTTCCGTAAGTGTTGGCTTATTGCAGATTGACTAACATTAAATATTGCTACAAATTCGCATACACAACAATCATTTTTATGTAACAACTTTAACATCGAAAGTCGGGTTTTATCTCCCATTAATTTTAAAATTGAACTCGCTTTTTCAAGTTCAACCACTGTTTTGGTTTCTTTCATTTTTAATTGCTCCCTTTCCTTAGTTTGAACTTGAAATGGTTTGTTATTTAAAAACAATATTATCATATACTTATATGCTTAATAAATCAATACTGACATTCCATTCAATTTAATCCACTGTATTAGGTTATTAAAAGATATGTTTCCCTTAAAATAAGCTTCTGGCGTTCGCCAGAAGCTTC
>JBFELW010000262.1:0-4174 GCA_041551995.1 Paenisporosarcina sp. | reverse complement strand
CTTTCCTCAGACATCATCCTCAGCCACCCTCGCTAAAGTTGAAATGCGACTTCTAAGTTCATCTGCTTCACTTGTTATTAAAGCTGGAATTGTATGACTTGTAGCAGCAGTTGAAATAGTAATTGAAGCCAAATTGTATCTTCGTAAAATCGGACCTTGTTCAGTATCTACATGTTGAACACGTACCATTGGAACCAGCGTTCTTTTAATAATGAAAATTCCATACTGCAGTTCAATTTCCTGTTCTCTCACTTCATAGCGCCAGCGTAACCATCTTAATTTCGGGAATAAGTAAACAAACATGTATGTATACAAAACGGCTACAATTGCACCACTAACATATATCCAAAATGGGCCTTCTAACCACCAATTCAAAATCCCAGCACCTACTACCAAAACTAACATGATTGCGGAATGAATGATTCCATAAAGTCTCCATACTTTTAAACCTTTTGGTGAAATCTGATTTATCGGTCCGCTTTCCATTCGAACACCTTCTCTCTATTTCTCTATACGATTTTACATCAAAAATGTTTCATTGGAAAATATAGCTTGTGCTAGATGATTCTTTGTTCGAATTATATATCCTTTTCAAGGCTTCTGGATCTATTCAATGGGGTTCATGATTATATTTGATTTCTATAATCCAGCAACTCTAATTCTACGCCCAATCGCCTCGACACAACACAAATACTCCTTAGGAAGATAGGTTATTAATCAAAAAAAATCACAGCCCAATTGGACTGTGATTTTAAAATTTACTTAGCTTTCACGTCGTGAAGATGTACGTGGACGTCCACCTTTACTTGTACCAGCGCTTGATGATGATGCATCACGTGATGCTCCATCGCGAGGTCCACTGCTACGACGAGATCCACTACGGTCATACCCGCGTCCTGATCCCGAAGGTGATGATGATGATGAGCTTCGTCCGCCACCACCGCCACTACGGTTGCCTTTGTAACCACCGCCACTGCTTCGTCCGCCACCACCACCGCTACGATCTTTACGAGCTGGCAATGGGCGTTCTTCAGAAATAGATACTGGTGTATCATCTGGTTCACGCGTCATCGATTTAAGAGCAGCTGCAATTACATCTACAGCTTCATATTTCTCAAGTAATTCCGTTGCAAACGCACGGTAATCACCTAGGTTGTTTTTGTCTACCATTTCACCAAGTGTTTCAACAGCTAAGCGTTGTTGACCAACTAACGCTTCATCCGAAGTCGGTGGGCGAAGTGGTGTCATGCGCTTTTTAGTTGTTTCTTCAACAATACGAAGGTAACCCATTTCACGTGGAGTGACAAATGTGATTGCCATACCACTTTTCCCTGCACGGCCTGTACGACCAATACGGTGAACATAGCTTTCAGGATCTTGTGGAATATCATAGTTATACACATGTGTTACACCTGAAATATCAAGACCACGTGCAGCTACGTCTGTAGCAACAAGGATATCAATTTTGTTTTCCTTGAATTGTTTTAACACTGACATACGTTTCGCTTGGCTTAAATCACCATGAATACCTTCTGCGATATACCCACGAATGCTTAATGCGTGTGATAATTCGTCTACGCGACGTTTTGTACGACCAAATATAATCGCAAGTTCTGGTTGTTGAACATTGATAACACGAGAAAGAACATCAAATTTCTCACGTTCGTGAGCTTTCACATAAAACTGTTCAATGTTTTCAACAGTCATCTCTTTTGATTGAATTTTCACCATTTCAGGATTTTTCATGAATTTCTCTGCGATTTTACGAATTGGTCCTGGCATTGTAGCTGAGAATAACAATGTTTGACGTTCTGGAGGAACACTTTCTAAAATCGTGTTGATATCTTCAATGAATCCCATGTTTAGCATTTCATCAGCTTCGTCCAATACTAACGTCTGAACGTTATCTAGTTTCAATGTACGACGGTTAATGTGATCCAAAATACGACCTGGTGTACCCACGATAACATGTGGATTGTTCTTCAGCGCTCGTATTTGACGTCCAATTTCTTGACCACCGTATACAGATAATATTTTCACACGTTTATCTTGACCAATTTTGTATAATTCTTCTGATACTTGAATCGCAAGTTCACGAGTTGGTGCAATAATTAATCCTTGAATGTTTGTATTCTTAGGATCAACCTTCTCGATTAAAGGAATACCAAACGCTGCAGTTTTACCTGTTCCCGTTTGTGCTTGACCGATAATGTCACGGCCTTCCATTGCGAACTTAATTGTACCTTCTTGAATTGGTGTTGCTTCTTCAAATCCCATACGTTTTACGGATTTTAATGTAGTAGCACTAATATTTAATTCTGAGAAATTTGTCAAAATTTCAATCTCCTTTTTCTATGCATTTGACAAATGGTTACACTTTCAGATGAAATTGCGGCAAATTTCGAGCCTATACGAGGAACGTTTCCGTTACTTAAAATTCTCTGTATTTTAATCAGAGTGGACTTATATTTAAAGGAAAGCCCGGTTTTTTTGCCGAGCGGTTCGATCAGTTGGGAAGTATGCTTGAAAACGTTTTGTAACTCACGTTTTCTTAAGTGACCAATTTTCAATAACTATTTTACCTAGTTATTGGTATGTGCGTGGTTCACAATTTTAATGTTCTAAACGAAGCATTCTACCCTAAAAAATTGAACAAACCGTTATGTTCAAAAAAAAGACCTCTTCATCAATCGAAGAGACTTTACACAAAATGTATCCATTGCTCTAAACAGGATAACATGATTTAAAGTCGGATGCAATCTTATTGCCACAGTTGGAATTATTAGTTTTCTCCTTTGGCTGTAAAAAACAAAGGACTTCATTGAACCAATCTTCACAGTCATTACTATAACAAATGTGATGTTTTCCAGCCTCTGATATCACTAATAGCTTTTCGGAGCTTCCAAGCTGTTCATACAAAAACTCTGCTGTCCCAAAAGGAACAATACTATCCTTACGTCCCTGAACAATGCATGTTGGCGTTGTGATTGAAGCGTAAAACGGTTCAACCATTTTAACGATTCTTAGAAATTCAATAGTGGCCTTTAATGGTGTATGAGTCAACTTGTACTCATATAGATGGTAAAAGGTATTTGTGGATAATTTCCCTTGCAAAGCATCGACCATCATTTCTTTTACATCTTCAAGTAGTTGACCCGCACTAATGTACTTTGCGGCAGCACTCAACAGAACAAGGCGATCAATTTTATACCTATGAGCTAAGTACAATGCAATTAAACCACCCATTGAAAAACCAACAACTACCACACGATCTACTTCTTTTTGCAATAAACGTAGTGCTTGCTCTGCTTCCATCATCCAATTTTCAGCTTTTATTTTCTTCAAGGATAGTGTAGGTCCATGACCAGGTAAAGTGGGAGTTTTCACAACCCAATCTGTTCTCTCTTCAATGAATTTCACAAAAGGTTGTACTTCATATGGGCCTCCTGTAAAACCATGAATGCATAACACACCTGTCTTCATCACCAAACACTTCCTTTTTCATTTACCGTAAGGTTGTCGGAATCCCGCTCGCAATTTCTCTACAGCTTGGACGAGTCTTCTTTCCCTCGTCACTTCTCTTTTAGCTGAAAGTAACCATTCTAGGTATTGATTTTGGTATCCTGCAGTTAAATTTTCAAACGTTTCCAAAACATTTTCTCTTTTAAAAACATCTCGAATTAAATCAGTTAGAACATACTCTTTCTTCCGTACTCCAGAAGTGGCAGTATATTTACTACCTGCTTTCTTCACCAACTTTTCAGGTCTAAACCGTACTGCAGACCATTCTGAATTTAGGGCGATTGAGGCAATTCCTTTAAAACCTTTTTCTTCTATAACACGCCAACCAGAATCTCGATTTAAGTCTTTATACATGCTGGATGACTTTTTAGGATAGGCTATCCATAGTAAAGCTTCATTTGAGCAAGCACTGACCATAGTATGTGCATGTTCATTTAAATGATTTATGGATTGAGCAAACAATAAGCTAAAAAGATAAGATGGTTCATTTGGCGTGATGTCAATGCGATCAGAAAGTTCGATATATGAAGGAGCTTCTAAAACAAGTAACTTCCCCTCTGCAGGGATACGCAATTTCTTTTCGTTTTCAAAAATCATTCTTTATCCTCGCTTCAACGGTTCAATTACTTTTTCTAAAGCCATTCCTCTAGAT
>JBFELW010000261.1:0-4180 GCA_041551995.1 Paenisporosarcina sp. | reverse complement strand
TTGGAAGAGCTATTTCTTTTGAACCGTCATGTTCGAGACACTGGCCATGAATTTGATCAATTAACGATTGACCGAGCCACACGTTTTGTTTTGGATATAGATAGTTTAATAGTAGTAGAACGACTCTTTTTTGTAAAGCAAACGGTATGCCTTGAAATCTTTTTAAGTCAACCTTTAGTGAAGCACTTGAATGAGAGGTGACTACTTTTTCATATTCTTCTTTAGCAAGAGACTCCATAAATTGATCTTCTACTTGTTTTTGCAACGCCCAATGACTAATTTTTATCGTAGCATTTGTATTCTCTGCGGTTAGAAGAGGCAAAATATGGTGACGGAAACGATTTCTCGTATATGTATCTTTCTTATTACTTGAATCCTCTCTATATGCACGATGTTGTTCGAGTAAATAACTTTCAATTAGGGGACGTGTAACGAATAAGAAAGGACGAATTAATTCCTCATTGCCAAACTTCCTGATTAGCGGCATTCCAATCGCATTGGAACCCTTCGTTAAACCCATCAAAACGGTTTCTGCTTGATCGTCCGCATGATGTGCAACTACTAACTTGTTGTATTTTTTTTCAACCATTATTTCTTCAAAGTACAGATATCTTTCTCGTCGACAGATATCCTGTACATTTCCTTTTTCTTTTCCAACAAGTTTTTGAATAGGAAGTGTACGAGCAAAAAACGGAATCTCAAGCTCTCTACATAATTCTTTAACAAAGTTTTCATCTGCATCAGATTCGTGATCCCTTAGTCCGTGATTTGCATGAACACATCCAATATCAATATTTAACGTTATTCTTTCATTCCATAAAAAAGTGAGGAGCGCTATCGAATCCGCCCCTCCAGAACATGCAACAAGAAGACGATCATTGTCTCGTACCATTTGGTGTTTTGTCATATCCGCCAATACTGTTAAACGAAAATCCATCTTCTTGTCACCTCCATACGTATAATCTATCTTATCATTCTTTCACGGGAAACATTTCGATGAGTTGGTGAAAATAATGCCCATTCAGGTAGAGCGTGTCTTAATCTTATCACGAGAAGAGTACGATCATCCTCAGCAGCGGGATATTTACGACTAAATTCAGCTGCCAATATATCCGCTAGCGTACTACTAGGCGAACTCTCATATTTTCGCATGAGTCGAATTAATTCAACTTCTTGCTCTTCTAGCGAATAATCTGGGGAAAACATCCCATCAGATAACAACACCAACAAGTCGCCATCTTTTACAATTCTCTCTTCTGCGTCTATTGAAAGCGTCGGTAGAAAACCTATAGGTACACTTTGACTATCGATTCGCAAGCATTCTTTTCCTCGTAAAATATAAGTAGACATACTTCCAGCTTTAAATGACCATAACTTTCCGTTTTGTAAATCAAGTAAGGCCAAGTCTACCGTTGCGTACAAGTCTGAGTGCTGTTTTAGTGACATCACATAGTGTAATGTATGCATGGCCGTTTCTGGATTCATATGATGTTGTAAGCACTCTCTCAACAAGCGTATAACGCGACGGCTCTCGCGATATGCTTCCACGTTTTGTCCCATTCCATCCGAAAGAATGAAAGCAACCAAACCCTTATGAAGTGGGATTACACTGTGCGTATCTCCTGAATACACCGTATTTTGACTAGAGCGAGTATGGACACCATACTCATACGTAAAGCGAACAGCTGATTGAAAAGTCACCTGAATATGTGGAAATGGATCTGAAATTTCGGATGTACGACTAATTTCGAATGGTTCATCATATAATTCATGAAGAATCGGATTAATTAATCGTTCTCCAATCATTTGGTTTGTCTCCCACTCTGCTTGTTTAATCGGTAAACAACAGACAATTTTCCGACTCCCTGGCTCTTCAGATAACATATCAATTTGAAAATGTGACACTTTTGCTTCGTCTAACAGTCTTGAGATTTTTTCCTCTTCTGACTCATGGTTTACTTCGTTCATTTGGAGATCTGCCATCAATTCACTCACGTGTTGACTCATATCTCGCAATTGAAAAGCGAGCATTTTTTTTCCGTGTGCATAATGTCCTGAAAGTTTTTGTGATGAATACTCTTCTTCTAAAGCATCAATAAGTCCACTTGAACGAACACATTTTTCTTGAATACGTTCATTTGCACGATAGCGTATACCTGATTTGGCATGGCTACGAACTTCTTTCCATTCTTCAACAATTGGCCACATTCCTTTGCCTTCGGTAGCCCAACATTTTGTTTGTTTAAAACAAGAATTACAAACTGAATATTCGACTGATTGTTTAACGATAGACTCCTGATCTTTTGAATTTGGAAAACGATCGTTGACTAATTGGGTAATAAAGTCGACAAAATGTTGAAAATCTTTTAGTTGATTATTCACGCGATCTGTTAACCATTGTTGTCGTTTAAACAAAACTGACGACTGCTTTGGAAAAAACTGATTTTGCATGTGATTCAACCAGGATTTTGGCAATAAAAAGAAAATACCTATTGCACATGTCAAGGAAGCAAAATATACAGAGTCTAGCGGAAGCGATGCATCGTAAAAAGAAAAAAATAATGCTGCACCCAAAGATCCAACCGCTATCCAAATACGTCCTTTAGTTTGAAAAAGACCTGCACATAATCCTGTTAGGGCATAAACGGCTATCATTCCACTGAACGATAATTGAGAGATGCTCAATATGGTCCCCATGATAGTAGCCACTGCCGTACCAACAAAAATTCCACCAACATGGACAGAGGCGAAAATCCCAACATGGACAAGCACTAACGGAATGGCGACTAGCCCAATCAAGAGTTTATCCATTCCTGTAAGTAATAATGCACTTACCATTACGGCAGCACCGATACGTTCAAATGTCCATTTTGCCGTCGTAACCGTGTGCATAGGGACAAATAATTGAGAAAGAAACACGGTCATAATGGCAGACAATATACTTTCATATAAAACGAGTAACGAAACAGACAACGGAATTTCTCCACCATACGATACCCACTGCCATCCTAGTTGAATAACCAAAACGGTAATGGCTACTTGTAGGGGAATTAATTTCTTTTGTCGTAATAGCTGATTAAATAACTGAAACCCTCCCACTTGCAAGAGATGAATCACAGTTTGTCCTACCCCCAGCGTTAAGCTACCCGATAGTCCTCCGATCCACACAAACGGCAAAAACTTTGGATACCTCAGTGCAACAATTGCCCATACAGGCAAGAAAAATGGGACAGCGGCTTCAAATAAAACTGCTTTTGATAAGAAAAAAGAGAATAATAATATTAGACTTGCTAACCCAATTTTTAGTTTTTTCTTCCGCAGGAAAAGAATCCACCTCATCCAGACATGATTTCTACTACTACTTTCGCTTGTCCAAGACTTCATGTTACCAATCCCTTCAATGACGATGTTTCTCATTATAGGAGAGTCCTTGCTTGAAGTTTGTCTTTTCGTGGTACTCTAGCAAAAAAACATTTCGACGAAAAAACGGAGAATTAGCGAAAAACTTTTTTAAAAAGACATCTTGACACTTTATGCGTTCACTTGTAATATTTAAAATGTTCTTTTAAAAGGCGGCCTAGCTCAGCTGGCTAGAGCGTACGGTTCATACCCGTGAGGTCGGGGGTTCGATCCCCTCGGCCGCCATTTATAGGTGTACTTCTTAAGTTCACCGCTTCCCGCGGCAACAGATGCATGATCCACATCTTGTGGGTGCAAGCATACGTATGGTCTGGTGATCTTAGCTAGACAAAAATATAATTCTTGGCCCCTTGGTCAAGCGGTTAAGACACCGCCCTTTCACGGCGGTAACACGGGTTCGAATCCCGTAGGGGTCATCAAATAAACCCACAAGAGATGTTATCTCTTGTGGGTTTTTTAGTAGATTTTTTCTTATTTCAAAGAAATGATTGAACATCATTAGATGAAGATTATTTTCTATTTATCGCAAATGGACTCGATTTGTCGTTTATGGTGTTTGTCATGTGTAATAAAACCGGTAAAATATATTTTTATCGACAATGCCTGATCACCGATAAAGAATTCTCTGTCCCATTCCTCTTCTTCTAGTCGATCAAGTTTTTCTAAAAGACGCAAACGTTCACCTGTCGCATAAGCAACCGTTTCCTCAAACGTATACTCTCTGGCACGAACTACTGCTTCAGAATTAAATTGCTCAAAC
>JBFELW010000260.1:0-4197 GCA_041551995.1 Paenisporosarcina sp. | reverse complement strand
GACACCCATCTCATCCTCTTCATTAGTCGGAGAAGAAGTTTTCTTTCGCCCTTATAAAGCAACGGTGAAAACAGTTTCACCTCTAAAAAAGGAATGGATTGCTCCATTTGTAGCCGCAGTTGTGATTCTCCTTATGTTCTTCTCGGTTTTACTACCGTCGCAAACAAAAGTTATGGCGTTTGTCCAAATTGACCTCAATCCAAGTATTGAATTAGGAATTGATTCAGACGGGGATGTTCAACACTTTATAGGGTTAAATGAAGACGGAGTTGCATTAAAGAGAGAGATTTCTTTTTGGAAAGGGAAGTCTTTACAGCGTATTCTTGAAACGATAGTGGATTCAACCGAAGAAAACCATCAAGTAGGACGAATGGAAATTACTACAATTTATAAAGAGAATACTTCCCATGATTCTTTAGAAACTACAATTGCGACAGCAGTTGCTCATTCAACGAAAAGCTTAGCCGATGAATCTGTACAAGTAAAACAAGCTACCGAAGCAGATCGTTTAAAAGCGAATGAAAAAGGGATCTCAGTTAATGAATTTAAACAAAATATACAAAAAGAAAAGAAAAAGAATGATTCTGATATAAAAGCAAAAGAATCTAAGCAAACTGAAGGTAAGAAACAAAAATCACTTAATCAAGAGAAAACCAACGATCAAAATCAAAATAAAAAGAACAATAAAGATCAGACCAATAAAGATCAGAACAATAAAGATCAAGTTAAGAAACAAGTGAAAAAAGAAGAACAACCCCAGAAATTAGAGTTGAAAAAAGATAAAGAAAAAAAGCAGCAGGTTAACAAGTCGAATCCACAAACAAACAGACAAGATGCTCAAAATAAACCAGCTCCAAAAAAGGAGATCCAGAAAGCAAAGAAATCTGGTAACATAGTAGGCGCGAAAGATAAAGGTAAAAAAAATCATCGTAGCAAAAACAAAAATCGTAATTAACAAAATATAAAATAATGAAAATTTTATAAAAAGGTATTTAAAAGCACTTTTTCTTCTCGAAAAGTGTTTTTTTTTTTCAATCCTTTCTTTTTTCGCTTTTTTTTCTTAGAATAGATAGAAGACCTGTGTGTCTGTTGAAAGGACTTGACTGTTTTATGAATTCATTTTTGGGCCGTATTCGAAAATTCACACCTGCACAAGCCATCGTTTCTTACTACTTCATTGCGATTGCATTTTCTGTGCTTTTATTAAGATTGCCAGGAGTTCATCAACCTGGAGTTAAAGTAACTTTTATTGATAGTATTTTTACGGCTGTAAGTGCGGTTAGTGTAACGGGTTTAACTGTTCTCAATGTCTCCGAAACGTATTCAACGTTTGGCATATTTATGTTAATGCTCATTTTGCAACTTGGTGGGATAGGAATTATGTCACTAGGAACATTTGTATGGTTAATCGTTGGGAAGAAAATTGGTTTAAGAGAACGCCAGTTAATTATGATAGATCATAACCAACATTCTTTATCTGGTGTTGTGAACTTGATTATAGAAATTATTAAAATTCTTTTATTAATTGAAGCAATTGGTGCTTTACTTTTAACGTTTTATTTCACTCAATTTTATGATACATTTTTCGAGGCATTCTTACAGGGGTTATTTGCTTCAGTATCTGCAACAACAAATGGCGGGTTTGATATAACGGGTCAGTCACTAATGATGTTTCATAATGATTATTTTGTTCAAATCATTAATATCTTTCTTATTATCTTAGGAGCAATTGGTTTTCCAGTTTTAATAGAACTGAAAGCATTCTTATCAAATAAAAATAAGAATTTCCGATTCTCTTTATTTACAAAAATAACCACTGCTACATTTGGTCTTTTATTATTAATTGGAACAGTAGTTATTTTAGCATTAGAAATGTTCAATTCATTTAGCGATATGTCCTGGCATGAAGCATTCTTCACCGCGCTCTTTCAGTCTGTTTCTTCTCGTTCAGGTGGTCTTGTTACATATGATTTAAACGAGTTCAGTCAAGGTACCAATATTTTTCTAAGTGCGCTCATGTTTATCGGTGCTTCACCTAGTTCTGTTGGTGGAGGAATTCGAACAACAACTTTTGCGATTGCGATTTTGTTCTTAATTAATTTTGCGCGTGGAAAAAATGAAATTCAGGTATTTAACCGGGAAATCCAATTAATTGATGTTTTTCGTTCTTATGCGGTCATCATATTAGCAACTTTTATGGTCTTAGTTGCTACAATTGCGCTTTCTATTTCTGAACCTACACTACCGCTAACAGCTATTCTTTTTGAAATTACCTCTGCATTTGGTACCTGTGGGATGTCTTTAGGAATTACAGATCAATTATCTACTTTTGGAAAAGTACTTGTTATGGCACTTATGTTTATAGGAAGAATAGGTTTAATTTCATTCTTATTTACCATTGGTGGTCGAACGACAAAAACGAAGTATCATTTCCCGAAAGAACGAGTCATTATAGGCTAATTCTATTTAAGTGTTCTATGTAGAAATGTCCTAAAACGGAACATGGTTCTTCATACAACACATCATAAAGAGAAAAAACAGGTATCCCGAATTTCAGGATACCTGTTCTTTTTGTATAAATGAAAATTGTGGTGTTTGTCCGGGTTTGAAGAAGGTAAGTAGGTAACCTTCCCTCGATTCTAATTTATCGCTCTCAAGCGCGTTTAAATCGAGTGTGAAAGGTATTAATAAAGTTTGTTTATGAACTTCACGTTCATGTAGGGCCAATTCTGCAAATGAATGCCCTGCAATAATAGGGTTTTCAATAATTTTTCGATAAATAGCTGATTGTTCTTCTTTATCCATTTCTTTATCCCACCAAGGTTTTCTTGGTTGGAATTGATGATGTGATAGGTAGTCGAGCTTCATAAGACTACGAACAATATCCATGTTCGCACGGCCATCATGAACTAAAAATTCTTCTAATCGTTTAAATAAGTCTTCTAATTGATGACCAATTCGTGACCAGCCTTTCTTTTCCCAATAGGCACCAAAGTCTTGGAAAAAGTCAAAGGGAGTTTCAAACGTTTCTGTGACAAGATATTGAACCGTTCGATCTAATCTATGACCATTCCAATATTTCTCTAACACGTCTTCAGCTTGTTTAATTCGGAGCATATCATCAAAACTTAATACATTATTTGAAAAGATTTCATATGGTGCTTGGTCGACAAATACATACCCATATTCTTCAGCTTGTATACGAAGCCCAGTACCTCTTAGTAACTTTAAAAAACCCAGCTGTAGCTCTTCAGGACCTAATGCAAAGACATCATTAAATGTTTGTTTGAATGAAGTATAGTCTTCTTCAGGTAAACCAGCAATTAAATCCAGGTGTTGTGCAATTTTCCCGCCATCTTTCACCATCGACACAGTTCGGGTCAATTTAGCAAAGTTCTGCTTTCTTTTTACCAACTCATTTGTCAGATCGTTAGTGGACTGGACACCTATTTCAAATCGGAATAATCCAGCTGGTGCATGATCATTTAAGAACTGTATAACTTCCGGTCGCATAATATCGGCTGTTATTTCAAATTGAAAAACGACTCCGGGAACATGTTCATCGATTAGGAATTGAAACATCTCCATGGCATAACTCCGGCTGATATTAAACGTTCTATCGACAAATTTAATCGTTTTCGCACCATTTGTCATTAGATAGCGAATATCCTCTTTCACTTTCTCACGATTAAAATAGCGAACTCCTACTTCAATTGAGGACAAACAAAATTGACAAGAGAAAGGACAACCTCTGCTGGTTTCAACATATGCAATTCGTTTGGATAACTGATCTATGTCTTCTTTAAATCGATATGGGGAAGGCATATCACGTAAGTCTACTTTCGATCCTTGTGCATGAAGCATAAATTTGGCATTCTTCTCATAACATATACCAGGAACATCTTTAAGTTCAATATCACCATTAATGGCATGAAGAAGTTGTTTAAACGATACTTCGCCTTCACCCATAATAATATAATCGATTTCCTTATTTTCTTTTAACCAATAATTCGAATCATAGGAAACCTCAGGCCCACCTAATATAATGACTGTTTCTGGACTGACTTTCTTTAACATACGGACAACCTTTAACGTTTCTTCAATATTCCAAATGTAACAACTAAAACCAACTACTTTTGGTTTATTTAAAAATATATCTGACACTATATTAAAAGCCGGATCTTTAATCGTATATTC
>JBFELW010000259.1:0-4198 GCA_041551995.1 Paenisporosarcina sp. | reverse complement strand
TCGTTAGAATGGAATGTTTGTTCCCGTAAAAGTGGTTAACTTTCTCTTTTTTTGATATGATGAAAAGAATGAAAGGAGATGTGAGTCATGTCTTTAATAGAAAAAACAAATGCGATTTTAAAAGAAAGTCAACTTTGTTTAGGACGCCATCAACAAATGCGTGATACAGACTCCACTCCTGATTTCTTTTCTACTGTAAAGCCTCATGCTGACTATTGGCATGAGTTTTTAATTGACTGGAGAGAAGAATCTAGGATTTGGATTCAGGCTAATCGACCGAAATACATGCGTATTCAACAGGTTGATGCGGCAATAGAAGCTTTTAATCAATATGTCGTTCAATCATTTTATAAAGATACAGGCAAGAAACGATTCGCACAATCCATACAATCTACTTGTTACACTCTTTCAACATATGTAGAAGCACTTGAACATAAGGGTGAACAAAATGCATAAAAAGCTGTCAATTTCTGAATTGTTAAACGAGTGGAAGCAAGATCCTGTGATGAGGGAAAGAATTGTTCATTGGCATACAGTCAATGAAACGTCAGCAATCTTATCTGACTTTCCAGCTGATTTACATAGTTCAATTGTTAAAGCTTTAAATAAACGTGGCATATCGCAGCTGTTTTCTCATCAAAGAGAAGCTTATGATACGGCTCGAGCGAATAAATCATTTACGGCAATTACACCCACTGCATCCGGGAAGTCTTACTGTTATCACCTTCCTGTATTGCAATCTATATTAGAAGAACCATCTTCAAGAGCTTTATATTTATTTCCAACGAAGGCTCTTGCTCAAGATCAAAAATCAGATTTAAATTTACTTATTGAACAAATGGATGAAGACATCCTAAGTTATACATTTGACGGTGATACATCACCAGCAATTCGGACAAAGGTGAGGAAAGCAGGACAAATTGTTTTAACGAACCCTGACATGTTACATAGTGGTATCCTACCGCATCATACGAAATGGGTATCTTTATTTGAAAATCTAAAATACATCGTGGTTGATGAGTTACATACATATAAAGGTGTCTTCGGAAGTCATGTTGCACATGTTTTACGAAGACTAAAGCGGATATGTCACTACTATGGAAGTAACCCTATTTTTATTTGCACATCAGCTACAATTGCCAATCCGAAAGAACTTGCAGATTCATTAACAAATGAACAGCATACACTTATTGATAAAAATGGTGCTCCAGCTGGTAAGAAGAATTTTATCTTTTATAATCCACCAATTGTCCACCCGACTTTTGGTGTTAGAAGAAGTGCCGTATTAGAAGTCCGTGATCTTGCCAAACGATTGTATGTGGAAAATATTCAAACGATTGTTTTCGCAAAAAGTCGAGTACGTGTAGAAATGCTTGTTACCTACTTAAAAGAGTTAACCAAAAAGAAAATTAATAATGACTCAGTTAGAGGATATAGAGGTGGGTATTTACCATCTGAACGAAGAGCAATCGAAAAGGGATTACGTGATGGTACTATTCAAACGGTTGTCAGCACAAATGCATTAGAACTTGGTGTAGATATTGGACAGCTACAAGCATGTATTATGACTGGGTATCCCGGAAACATTGCAAGTGCTTGGCAACAAGCAGGACGAGCTGGTCGACGACAAGACGAAGCACTGATTATTTATGTTGCGCAATCTACAGCGCTCGATCAATACATTGTAAATCACCCATCATTTATACTAGGCCAATCACCTGAAGAAGCAAGAATTCATCCAGATAATTTAGTAATTTTAATGGACCATTTAAAGTGTGCTTCATTTGAATTACCTTTCACAACGACTGACCAATATGGAGAATTTGAAATACAAGAGTTACTAGCTTATTTGGAGGCTGAAGGAATTCTTGTAAAAACTTCAGACAAATGGCATTGGATGAGTGATCGATTTCCAGCTCATGAAATTAGTTTACGTTCAGCGTCTCAAGAAAATGTCGTAATTATCAATCAAACCATTCCAGCAGCCACCAAGGTGATTGGAGAAATGGATCGGTATAGCGCGATGACGTTATTACATGAAGAAGCCATTTACTTACACCAAGGTATTCAGTTTCAAGTGGAAAAATTAGATTGGGAAGAAAAGAAAGCCTTTGTTCGAGAAGTTGATGTAGATTACTTCACAGATGCTAATCTAGCAGTTGAATTAAAAGTAATGACAGAAGATAAAGAAAATCATTATGAAAAACAATCCGTTTTCTACGGAGATGTTTCAATATTAGCTATGGCAACCATCTTCAAGAAAATCCGATTTGACTCGCACGATAACATCGGGTCTGGTCCTATTCAATTACCACCGGAAGAATTACATACTTCTTCAAGTTGGATGAGTTTTGAACGACCAAAAGGGTGGACCGATTCTATGCTAACAGATGCAATGACGGGAACAGCAACTTCTATTGCTTCATTTGTCCCTCTTTTTGTTCATTGTGACCGACGAGATATTCATGTTGTCCCTCAAGTAAAATCAACACATGCTGAACTACCAACATTTTTTGTTTACGATAGCTATCCTGGTGGTATTGGTATTAGTGAACGTGTATTTGAAGTTTGGCCCATGCTCTTAGAACATGTTTACAATCATGTGCAAAAGTGTCCATGTACACAAGGCTGTCCTGCGTGTATTGGCGCACAAGATGCAAGTGTGGGTTTAAAAGAAGAAGTATTAAAGTTACTTGCTTATTTGCAAGTGAAAAAAGGTGACCAACATGTCATTTGAAAAAAAATTATTAGAAATGAAAAAGTTAATTAAGAAAAAGCCAGTGAAAGAACCTTCGCTGGCTTCTTTTGTCATTCCGGAAGAACCATTCTATCTAAACGACTGGAAGAGAGCCGGATTTCATGTGATTGAAAATGAATTTGGAATCGTTTTTGAAAAGAAATCAATCTATTCTCCTAACACGAAGCATGGAAACTTCCACTTAGGTGAAGTTTTCCAAGCCTTTAAGATGTGGAATGAAACAGAAGAAGAACACCCAATCGCAACTAATGGGGAAGGTGTCATATTTTTTGATACAGAAACCACAGGACTTAAAGGGACGGGTACGTATATTTTTCTAACTGGACAGCTTAAGTATGCGAACAATCAATTCGAGTTAACTCAGCTAGTTATGGCAAACCCAAGTCATGAAACTGCTTTTTTGTATGCTTCTGAACTATGGAAACCTGATCAAACTTACATTACATACAATGGCAAAAGTTTTGACTGGCCGCAGTTGCAAACAAGATGGGTACTCAATCGAAATCATCTTCCAAAACTTCCTGACCCAAAACAGATTGATTTATTACACGGTTCAAGAAGAGTTTGGAAAGATGAATTAAGTCAGTTCAAATTAACGAATCTTGAGGAAGAAAAATTAGGTTTTAAGCGAGTAGGAGATATTCCTGGTCATTTAGCTCCAATTATTTACTTAGATGCTGTGAAAAGTGGCAATCCTACGACTCTGTTAAAAGTGCTGCATCATAATGAATGGGATATCCTTTCTTTGCTAACTTTATTCGTCCATTCATCTAATCTTTTGCTCAGGGATTCTTATCGTGAATCAGCCATCTCTGCCACTAATATTGGGAAGTGGTACGCAGATTTAAAAATATATAAAAAAAGTCAGGAGCATTTTGAGCAAATAACTGCACAGTATAATAACAAAGATGCTGCTCGGGCTTTTTACTATGTAGGATTTCACTATAAACGCATGAAACAGAGTGAAGATGCATATCGTTCATTTGAACAAGCTTTATTACATTTACCTGAACTGTTGAAAATTAAAACATATGAAGAACTGGCAAAAATTGATGAACACCATAATAAGAACTATAAGCAGGCCCTGCTTTTTACAACGGAAGCCATTGGTTTAATTGGTCAAGTGACTTTTAAAAATACAAATCAAAAAACTCGTGTACTAGAATCCTTTAATAAGCGTTTAAAGCGTCTTGAAAATAAAGAATATATTTCCCGGGGAAGCGCAAGTTTCGACAGAAAAAAAACGGGAAAAATAATCCAATAAACGTTTTTTATGCTATAATTAGTTTTTAGTATGTGAAGATGGAAGGACGATGTATATGGATACAAAACTAAGATCCAAAGACGTTTTGGAAAAAGAGTTTAAGTCTGGATTACGCGGCTACAATCAAGACGATGTCGATTTATTCTTAGACGATATTATTCAAGATTATGAAACGT
>JBFELW010000258.1:0-4198 GCA_041551995.1 Paenisporosarcina sp. | reverse complement strand
TATACTTACGTATTAACGCATCGCCTGCCTCTGGATTTCGTTCTGTTATCCATAACTGCCAATTAAGTTGCTCTTCGGATTGAATGGATTGTGACATCGAATCCCCCTAACATCCTATAAGGATATTTATTATTAACATTATAACAAATGATTCGACAAAAAGGGCAGCTGAATTTACTCGGCTGCCCTTTTTCCTTGTATGGTTTATTTATCATCTAACATTTGTTTGACGACTGAAGTCATTTCTTTTGATGAATAATTCGCTTGCTCACTTTCTATGCTTGTCCCTTCACTTAATTTAACATCGTCCAAATCTGCTTGAAAAGGAGGTTGCCAAACGAAGAAAAGTAAATATCGAACTACAAATGTGAATAAAAAGAATACAATTGCCCAAATACTTGAGCCAAATAAAATCGCAACAGGAGAAACAAATGGGTAAGACAAACCAAAATATAAGGTGAATGCAATGAGTGCCGCCCATAAATTAGAAAGTAATGATCCTACCATTAGATTACCATCACTCCTTGTTTAACCGTTCGTATATTTAAAAGACTGGTGGATGGATCGAACTCGATAGTTCTTCCACTATTACCACCTGTTTCTTCAGAAATTAATGGAACGTTTGATTTTAATAAATATTCTTTTACCGCTGCAACATTTCGAGGTCCAATACGCATCGTATCCTTATTGGATAAAAACTTGAACATTTCAGCTCCACCAGCAATTTTTGCTTTTAAATTAAATGGTTGAACACCTTCAAGTTTTAATTGTGAGATCATAGCTGGAATACCAGTATCTGCATACTTTGCCAAATTAATATTTTCTGTTCTGCTTAGACTAGAATCGGGCAACATGACATGAATTAAGCCTGCAATTTTCATGGACTCCTCATAAAGAACAACCCCCACACACGAACCTAATCCCGAAGTACGAATTGAATCTGGAGGCTTCACAATATTCATATCTGCAATTCCCACTCTGACAATTTGTCCAGTAGTTATCATTTTACGATACTCCTAATGATTTAAAAATCGTTTCAAAGGATTCGGGATCTGGTAAAAGGAAGAAGTGTCCTTTAACACTCTCTGAATCTGGCAAATCGTCTTCAAGGATAGCCGTATCTATTACGATGACGAAATCACTTATGTTTGAGAGTTCAACTAATCCAACACTAATGATGGCACCGACCATATCAACACTTAATTCGGGTACGGTTGGATAGATTTTCAGTCCAGTAAAATCAGAAAGGGCGGATAAGTAGGATCCTGATAGAATATTCCCCAATTCTTGCATAGCTGAAATACCTAATTCAGATACAGGTGGTTGTTGAAAGTCAAACGCATTATCCTTTATTAAGCTTCGAATGAATCGGTTTGATTGTTCGATTGGTAATATAAAGAACATGCTACCCGTGATATCTCCTTCGATTCGCAAGTAAATAGCAGTTACCACATTTTCTGGTCCCCCTGCTAGATCCATCATGTCATCAAAAGATACCATTTCTACCTTTGGCACTGTCATATCAACTTTCTTACCTAAAAGTGAAGATAATGATGTAGCGGCATGGGCTGCACCAATATTCCCAACTTCTTTTAATACATCCAAATGTAATGAGGTAATTCGTTGGTGAAAAGTCATCTACATAACCCGTTCAAGTGGGCTTAACACTTTATCTAAATTTAGTAATACTAGTAATCTACGGTCCAATTTTGCAACTCCCGCAATGAATTCTGACTCAATAGTCCCAACTACATCTGGTTGAGGTTCAATAGCAGAAGACGGAATGTCTAATACATCATTTGCTGCATCTACAATTAAACCTACCTCTATATCATCCGCTTTAATCATGATCATACGTGAGCGATCATCTAGAGCATTTGCTTGTATCTCAAAACGTTCTCTTAAATCAATAATTGGTGTGACAACCCCTCTAAGGTTAATTACGCCTTTAACGAACGAAGGAGTTTTAGGTACACGTGTAATCTGCATCATTTTTTCAATTGACTGTACTTGACTAACTGGAATTACATATTCTTTATCTGCTAATTGAAAAACAATAACCTTAATATCATCTACTGTCGTTTTTTCTGTCATCTTTTCGCACCCTCTCCGAGTGGTTTATTTAATCAATGCATTGCAATCAAGAATTAATGCTACTTTTCCGTTCCCTAAAATGGTTGCTCCAGATATAGCAAATACACTGTTTAAGTAGTTACCTAGAGACTTCAATACAATTTCTTGTTGACCGACAAATGTGTCTACGACAAGTCCTGCCATTTTGTCTCCTTTTCGTACAATAACCACTGACAGGAATTCTCCATCTGCACGTTGTTCTCTTGGTACATCAAAGACTTCATCTAAGAATACTAATGGGACTACCTTGCCACGGAAATCAATGACTTTCTGATTGTGTGCATTTAAAATATCTGATTTACGAATGATCGCTGTTTCTATGATTGAAGATAGAGGGATTGCAAACATCTCCTCTTCAATGTCAACTAACATAACTGAAATTATGGATAAAGTTAATGGTAATTGAATCGAGAACAATGATCCTTTTCCTTCAATTGAGTCAATTGTAATGGAACCACCTAAAGACTCGATTGTGGATTTAACAACATCCAATCCAACTCCGCGACCGGAAACGTCTGAAATTGTATCTGCGGTAGAGAATCCCGATGCCATAATTAGTTCAAACACTTGCTTATCCGTCATCGTTAATGCGCTTTCAGACGTAACGATACCTTTAGAAATGGCTTTTGCTAATACTGTATCGCGATTAATCCCTGCTCCATCATCTTCTAATTCAATGAATACATGGTTTCCACTATGGTAGGCACGTAATTCAACCGTACCTTCCTCAGGTTTTCCATTCGCAACACGAATCTCTGGTCTTTCGACACCATGATCTAAAGCATTTCGAATGAGGTGGACAAGTGGATCGCCAATCTCGTCAATCACAGTACGATCCAATTCGGTTTCAGCGCCTACTATTTCAAGGTTGATTTTTTTATTTAAATCTCGAGCTAATTGACGAACCATTTTTGGAAAACGATTAAATACCGTCTCTACTGGAACCATACGCATCGTTAAGATAATCGTTTGTAAATCCCCGGAAATACGTGTCATTCTTTCTACTGTTTCATCTAGTTCAGTATGATGTAATTCTGCTGAAATAGATTGCAGCCTTCCACGATCAATAACAAGTTCTTCAAATAAATTCATCAATGTGTCCAACCGTTCAATGTTAACTCGAATGGTTTTATTTCCTGCTTGAACAGTTTGTTTTGCTTTGGTTTTTTCCGTTTCCTGTAAAGATCCTTTCGTTTCTTTTAAGCTTTCATTTTTAGACATTTCTTCTTTTAATGAAGCATTATTTCTACTAATTAATTGCTCCACCGTTACAAGATTCACCTGAACTTCAACTACTTCAGAAACCTTCATCAGTTTCTTTTGTACATCCTCAGCTGTTTCATGCGTTACAAGAGAAACATGGAATTGTTGATCAAATTGTTCACTCTCTAATTGCTCAACAGAAGGGGACGATTTTATAACATCTCCCATTTTTTCAAGCAATTCAAAGACCATAAAGACTCGGGCTGCTTTTAGTAAGCAATCTTCACGGAGACTAACTGAGACCTCATATGTTTGAAATCCTTGCTCTTGAGATTGAGAAATAACGGTTAACTCAAATTCATCGTATGTAAGTTTTGGTTTCTCCTCAAGGATAGCAACGGAAGTAGCCGCTACCTCATTTGCACCACTTGAAATAGATTCACCTATTTCAATGGCGTTTAAATGAGAAACCGTTGCACTGACATCACGTTTTCCTGTCCCTCCACTTGCAATATCCATAACCATCGCCTCAAGATGGTCCACCGCTGTAAAGACGACATCTAATATTTCTGTGTTCACTGCTATTTTTTCATTACGTATAGCATCTAAAACATTTTCCATTTTGTGTGTTAAATCAGCTGTGTCCTCATACCCCATTGTTGCAGACATTCCTTTTAATGTATGTGCTGAACGAAATATCTCGTTAACAATACGTAGATCTGTAGGATTTTTCTCAAGTTCAAGTAAGTTTTGATTACACGCTTGTAAATGTTCTTTACTTTCTTCGATGAACATTTCTAAATATTGACTCATCTCCATTTAATAGCACCCCTTTAAGGCAAATATTTCATGATCATTCTTG
>JBFELW010000257.1:0-4215 GCA_041551995.1 Paenisporosarcina sp. | reverse complement strand
TGAATGGTTTCTTCTTGAATTCGATTCTGCTTAACACTTTCTATTAAAAGGTTTTGCCATCCCCGTTGCTCGTAAACGTCCAGCCTAAAACCCGCTATTCGATTTAGTACAGAAGCAAAATTGTCTGCATTCGTTTCACATACCTGATTAATAGCCTGTGCTGCCTTTTGACGCTCTAATCTATCTTTTGAATTCATGGCTTGATTTAGCGCATAACCAATTGAAACCTTAGTTATTTCTCCTTCAACATCTAGTGGTATTTTCAGTTGTGTCAGTAGTTGTTCGTGATGCTTCTCCCACCCGTTAAATCCATTCACTGAAAGAGCACTAATCATTTTTTCCATTTCTAAAGGCAGCAAACTCTTAACAGACTGTCTTCGTTCTTCTAAGTAAAATACAAAAGGTTCAACTTCTTTTTGTTTGGAAAAGTTAAGCCAAAAGTGTTCATCAAGACTTGCCAATGTTTGATCTAAGTCAATCTGGAAGGACACAAGCTTAGACTTAATAACCGCACTTTGTGCTAGTAGATTCTTTGCATTCATGTCTTTTACATTCTCTGCATATGTACATATTAAAAAATCATCGATTTCCTCGCTACCGCTTATTGCACGCTGGGTATCCTGAAGAATATCTAGCAACGTTTTTGAACCATTATTTAATTCTGTCTGATTCCATTCTTCTAACTTCAGTACTAGTGTTTCTATTTTAAGTGTTAACTCTTCCATAAACTCTTTAAGCTTTACGGAATTGCTTCCCCCTGCATATAAAGTGTTCAAATTCCAATTTTGGTAAATAGTCTCTACCATTGTATATTGCCCCCTTAAATTCCATTTATTATTTTATTATAACGGAATAAGATTCAAGTAGTGAGTTTACTAGTATATTTCTTAATATAAAATTGAGAACTGTATTATAAATCAATACAAAGAATCAGCAGTTTGTTGGTGTATAGCTATACCGATATAAACAAATAATAAGATATACTGCTTTTTAAAAGGAGGTGCTAACATGGATGCAAAACGCGCACAAGAAATATCAACCTCACCAACTATGGCAAACGTCTCCTATAACGGAGGTAAAGTTTATATTGAACATGTCGATCAAAACAACGGACTGGCAACTATCCATCCCCTTGATAACCCAACTAGCAAACAAAGTATTTCGGTAACAGATCTAAAAGAGCAATAATTGATTTTGATTATAAACTGCGATTTGGTTAATAAAGAATAGACTCCGCGATTACAATAAGAGGTGGCCGAAGATACAATTTCGGCCACCTCTTGTATTTTCTAAAAGAATAACCCTTCCCTTTGACTAACCCCACTTAGCTTTCAGTTAATGTAATTTACAATAAATATATTATGTCAACCTAATTTCTGAAATATCATATAAAAGTTACAAAAGTTTTAATTAAAATGTTACCTTAGATACGCAAAATTATAACTAATTTGCTACCTATAAACTTTTCTTAGTCATTATGATTTTTAAAAGTGACGTTAGATTGTTTGTCCTAAATTCTCATAGAGGTGAAATATGGACGTAGTTTACAAAACATAATTAAATCAAATTACCCAAGGGCATGTTTTTTTCTGCCTGGCTGTTATCATTTGCATTTTAAACTCTCCCCAACCTACAGTTACATACATCTATCAGAACACATCCATAAATTGAATGAATGATGATTTTGAAACTTTTTCCAAATCTCCTCGTATATGTAATAATACGTTTTTTATTTGGAGGTGGAATGATGGGAAGAATAGTTAAGATTGGGTTATCAATTACAGCTTCATTACTTTTTTTAACTGCTTGCAATAACACGGTAGAATATCCAGCAAAGGAAAGTCACTTAGAAAATGCGATTTTTATTGCCCAGCAAAATCCAACTAATCAATTCATTTTCAATGAAGGTGAGTTAACCGTTATTATTGATGAATTTATGGTAAAACCTGATACTGATCCTACCGATGCGGAAGGTAAAGAGAAGTCAGAAGTTGTCTATCACGATATACAAATTAAAACTGATGGTAACAAATACATGATTACTGGAGATAATGATTTTTCATTAGAACTTCAACGAATCGGAGACCGTATCTTAATGGATGAAGATGGTCAACGTTATAGTACAAGTAAATCTCTTGATTAGGGCTAGTTGCTATTAAAAAGCAACTATCGAATCAGAAAATCAAAATAGTCTTGATTCTATTTATTTCTATAGAATCAAGACTACTCTTTCGTTAAACCTAATACACTTTTTTATATTATCTACAAACCCGTCGAACAATAAAGAACAATACGCCATCCATCTGGATCTTCAATCGTTATAGCATCTTCTCCCCAATAGGGATTCTCTGCTTCCACTTCTGGGAAACCCATTCCATCTAACCGTTTCGTAATTTTGGTAATCACATGCCAATCAGGTAAGTAAAATACAAGTAAATTATCTTTAGTTGGAGCGGGACAAGGCGTACCCGTTACATGACGAGTAAATTCTAAATGATAGTTCGTGTCAGGCAACCCAAACATCACTCCATCATAGCCATCATGATTCCAGAACTCTCCAATCCTCTGTAACCCCAACCCATCCTCATAAAATTCAATCACCTGCTCAAACTGGTCTGTCGGTCTAGCGATCCTCATTTGGACCACTGGGAAAGGATTTGACCAAGGTTTTTTCACCTTCACTGTATAAGGTAACAAAGGATGATTTAATACTTGATACTTATCTCCTTCAACTTCAATTAAAAGTGGATGAATAGTCGCCGGTCTACTTGTTGGGTACCAATTTCGACCTTCTCTAACCAACACAAAGGTTCCAAGTTCATCACCATAAAATCGGAATGTATTAGAGCCAGATGAATTTACATTCATAATTGGAAATAAGAACTCAGTCATGTCGTCAATATGTTGAGTAGGTATTCCAACCTCACAAACATCTTGCCACCCAACACTTTTTTCAACATTTGGTATTTCCCGCTCTAAAATTTCAACAATGTTACCATCAGGGTCAGTAAAGTAGACTTGTTTCCCCTTCCAATACCCACTCAATTGTCCATCCGAATTAGGCAAAAGATGAACGTTATGCTTAATTAGTTTACTTAACATGTACTCATAAAAAGCTAAATTCGTTCTTAATGCAAAATGGTACAGTGGGGCTTCTTCTTTATTTGATTGCTGAAACGTAATATGTGTAGTACCTGCCTTTACTGTAAATATATTTGTCTTGGTTCTAATGATAGGCATTTCCAAAATATCAGTATAGAACTCTCTCATTTTTTCAATACTCACAGTCTCTAACAGAATTCTTACGATCTTCACAAACATCACCTCAGGTTTCATTGTATAAAATTCCCTTCCCAAACCATATGTACGAAAGAATGAAAGAATTCTACATCTTTCGTATGAGAACCATAAGGTGTCTGATTATAAATCATAAATGGACTTGTTTTGTAAGGATCATTTAAAGTTAAGTGTAATGAAGGAAGTATGGAAGTACCCTGATTTTCCAATTAAAATTATAATCGTTATTACTTCCCTCTCTTCTCTCTCAAAACTCATTCGATTAAACCATGTACAATAAAATTGTTTTACTGAATGAATGGTTCTCTTATTTGGTTACTTGGAGTTTTATGTACTACAATAAAAGAAACATGTTGTGTACAACAAATGAAAGGTTGTTTAAATCATGAAACCTGTAAATAATATAACTGACCTTATTGGCAATACGCCTGTTGTGAGGTTGAATAGAATCGTACCTAGTGAAGCAGCTGATGTTTACGTGAAATTAGAAATGTTTAACCCTACAAAGAGTGTAAAAGATCGGGCAGCTAATAATATGATTAAAATGGCTGAAGAACAAGGGTTACTTCAACCTGGTGCAACGATAATCGAACCCACAAGTGGCAACACTGGAATCGGGCTTGCTATGGTGGCAGCCGCAAAAGGTTATCGAGCAATATTAGTCCTTCCAAATAATGCGACACAGGAACGAATCAATCTGTTAAAAGCGTTCGGAGCTGAAGTAGTTTTAACTCCTAATGAAGAAAAAATGTCTGGTGCAATTAAAAAGGCACTGGAATTAAAAGATGCAACACCAAACAGCTTCATCCCACAACAATTTGAAAACACCGCGAATCCGGATATCCATAGGACCACAACAGCGTTAGAAATTATAGAGCAAATGAATGGCGAATTAGATGCTTTCGTGGCAACAGCTGG
>JBFELW010000256.1:0-4215 GCA_041551995.1 Paenisporosarcina sp. | reverse complement strand
CGATTATGATAATTAGAATCGAAATACCATTCTGTTTCCCGAATTTATTTAACCAATGTACCGCGAGAGGAGCGAATACTCCCATACATATAACGGGTATGGCTGTTAATAAGCTTACTTCACTGTTATTTAAATTCAAGTCGTTTCGAATGATATCTAGTATCGGACCAATTGATGTAACGGCCGGACGTAAGTTCAAGGCAATTAGAAAAATCGCCACGAGTAATGACATCATTTTTTTATTGTTATTCATTTCTTAAATCCTCTTTTCAACTAAACTGCTATATAAGTAAAACACATCAGAGGTCTGACAACAAGAAAGAAAAAACCTATTCACAAAAACAAACTTGTGTTCGTATACTCTTGTTTGTATCATTAAAATGAAAGGATGAGTACTAATGAAACTACTTCAATGGAGTTATACACAAAAACATCAAATTAAAGCAATCTTTGACTCATTTCCAGATATGATTATTATTTTTCGCTCTGTGGGTAATTACTATTTTGTATTTACAACAAAAGGTAGTGTCACAATTACTTCTCCTAATAGAAAAGATTATGTAGAGATGGAATTACTAATCAATCTTGAATTAGGTAAATTGACATCCTATATGAATCGGAAAAATTCAGTGGAGGTTGCTTTCATGAAATCATGGGTACAAAAAAAAGAACTTCCAACTAGTATTAGTTTGGAAGTCTTTCCTTATACAAATTAATTAGATTACGACCCTCTGCCTTTGCCTCGTATAAGGCTTGGTCAGCAAACTTCATAAGCTCGTCTATCATGCGAGCGTCATCGCACTCACAAACACCTGCAGAAAAAGATAACGTCACAGATTGTTCGTTAACTACTAATAAATCGTAATTACATAACTCTTGTAAACGCTCAAGGACCTGAACAGCAACTGTAGAAGTAGTTTTAGGGAATAATATAATAAACTCTTCCCCTCCCCATCTCGCAACAACATCTCCCGATCGAACATTTTCTTTTAAGAGTTTTGCGAAGGCTTGTAAAGCTGCATCCCCGAAAGTGTGTCCATAACGATCGTTTATCTGCTTAAAGAAGTCTATGTCTAGTATGGCTAGTGTAAAGACGTTTTGTAATTGGATGAATTGATTTTGAGCACGCTCTATTTCTTCCACCATTTTACGACGATTGTAAAGATTCGTTAATGGGTCAGTAATCGAAATTTCTTTAATTTGTTCGAGTAACTGTTCAAGCTCTTGATTTCTTATTTGAAGTAAATCTTCTGTTTGCTTACTCTTGGTTATATCTACATGTGTACCAATAAATCGAATAGCTTGTCCAATTTCGTCTCGCTCGACTACTTTTCCTCTCCCCAGTATCCAACGATAGGTACCATCCTTATGAAGAAGTCTATATTCCCCTTCGAAATAATTCGTCTCATTATTAAGGTGAATCTCCATTAGATTTTCAACTTTTTCTAGATCGTCTGGGTGAGTACGCTTTTTCCACTCTTCTACTTCATTAGGAACTTCATATTCTAGATAGCCTAACATGCCTTTCCAATGCTTCGAATAAAAAACAGTGTTGTCTTTCTTATTCCAATCCCAAACGCCTTCTCTAGCGCTATCAATGGCGGTTAACCATCGATGTTCAAGAGACATATGCATATCAATCTCCTGTCTTACATCAGTCTGATCAAAAATATAGGAAAAAATGGAGACTCTTTGTGAGTTTTTATATTTAATGTAGGTATACGTTTTGATAGAATGAATAGTACCCGATTTCCCGTATATCCGATAAGAAGATTCCCAAAATGGCGAGCGTTCAACAATACGTTGTTTCATAACTTCCCTAAACATATCTCGGTCCTCTTCTAAAATGATGGTCAATAAAGGAACTTGACCCGATGTTAATTCTTCTGGTTGATAACCAAAAATTCGGTATAAATTTGGAGAAATGTGATCAACTACTTGTTTATTTTCTGTCATATACCAATGCATAAAGACGATTGGGCCATTCCAGTTCATTTCCTGAAATGATTGTGAGAAAATGCTATCTTTATTCATCATTTTAGACAGCCCCTTTTTTGTCTAACGTACCCACCTTATTGAAATTGACTAGTTATTTTAATTCGTTCCATTCTTGAGCTGATTGTACTTCTTCCATTGTTAACTGATGACCGTGTTCAAACCATTGATCTTTTACAGTAGCCCCTTGTTCTCTTAACACTTTGATAAGTTCTTCAGTTTCTTTTTTGGGAATAATAGGATCATTTAATCCAGCTCCGATAAATATACTCATATCGTCTAATTTAAGCATGTCTTTATTTCGAAAGGGAACCATTGCATGAAACAAGATGGCTTTATCAAAGATTTGTTCATGCTTAAGCAGCAATGTTGCAGCAATATTAGCTCCGTTTGAGTAGCCTACAGCAGTAACATGTTCTCTTTCTGGTGCATAATGATTTAAGCTATCAACCAAGAAACCATGTAATTCCTGAGCACGTAAAAACAAGTCTTCTTCGTCAAATACGCCTTCAGCTAATCTCTTGAAATATCGAGGCATTCCATTTTCAACAACATTCCCACGGACCCCCAAAATCGATGCTTCTGAGTCGATATGTCGACCTACATCAACTAAATCCCGCTCATTTCCACCTGTTCCATGAAATAAAATCAAGACTTTCTTTAGGCTTGTCCCTTTAATAAAGATATGTTCATGTGATTTATTTATGACAATCCCCTCCTTGTATATGTATAAAAATCATCATATCTTGAATTCAAACTAAATTCCACTCTGAAAGTTCGAGCATTCTGCATAGTGTTCATGGTACAATAGAAGTATTGTGAAAAATAAGGAGGTACAAGCATGATAGCTGTAAGTAATGTAAGTTTACGTTTCGGAGATCGCAAGCTTTTCGAAGACGTCAATATAAAATTCAATCCAGGTAACTGTTACGGGTTAATTGGTGCAAATGGTGCTGGAAAATCAACGTTTATCAAAATTCTATCAGGTGACATTGAAACGCAAGAAGGAAATGTCATCATGAATCCAAACGAGAGAATGGCTGTATTAAAACAGAATCACTTCGAATATGAAGAGTTTCAAGTACTAGAAACTGTGATGATGGGTCATAAGCGTTTGTACGAAGTTATGAATGAAAAGAATGCTATCTATATGAAAGAGGACTTTTCTGATGAAGATGGGATGCGTGCAGCAGAACTTGAAGGTGAATTTGCAGATTTAAATGGTTGGGAAGCTGAATCAGAGGCTGCAATACTTTTGCAAGGTCTAGGAATTGGCGAAGAGTCTTTAACTAAAAAATTGGCTGATTTAACAGGTTCGGAAAAAGTAAAAGTATTGCTGGCTCAAGCATTGTTTGGTAAACCAGATGTACTTTTACTAGATGAGCCTACTAACCATTTAGATTTGAAAGCAATTCAGTGGTTAGAGGAATTTTTGATTAACTTTGCCAATACAGTTATCGTGGTATCCCATGACCGTCACTTTTTAAATAAGGTGTGTACTCATATTGCGGATCTTGATTTCGGGAAAATCCAAGTTTATGTCGGTAACTACGATTTCTGGTATGAATCAAGTCAATTAGCTACAAAACTGTCTCAAGATTCAAATAGTAAAAAAGAAGAAAAAATTAAAGAGTTACAAGCCTTTATTGCTCGATTTAGTGCTAATGCATCTAAGTCAAAGCAAGCAACATCTCGTAAAAAAATGTTGGATAAAATTGAATTAGACGATATTCGTCCTTCCTCACGTAAATACCCATACGTAAACTTCCAAATGGGCCGTGATATTGGAAATGATGTATTGTCAGCTCAAGGAATAACGATGGAGCATGAAGGACAAGCACTCTTTAAAGACATCCATTTCTCTGTAGGTAAGGATGACAAAATCATTTTAATCGGTGACCCTATTGCTAAATCTTCTTTACTTCGTGTACTTGCTGAAGAAGTTGAACCTGTTGAGGGTTCGATTCGTTGGGGTGTTACAACCACTCGTACTTACTTCCCTATCGATTACACCGAGTACTTTACTGGAAATGAAACATCGTTAGTTGATTGGTTACGTCAATATTCTCCTGACGATGAAAGTGAAACATTCTTGCGTGGGTTCTTAGGACGTATGTTGTTCTCTGGTGAAGAAGTGAAGAAAAAACCTTCTGTTCTTTCAGGTGGAGAAAAAGTGCGTTGTATGTTATCTAGAATGATGCTTGCCAATGCCAATGTATT
>JBFELW010000255.1:0-4217 GCA_041551995.1 Paenisporosarcina sp. | reverse complement strand
TTTGTACAGTCATTCTATTTAAGTAGGCAGACTCAAAATAAGGTATGTATTGATCGTCTGTTAATTCTAATTGCAAAAGCAACTGTTGTAATCGTTGTTTCGCTTCCGGTGTTGGATTCATGCTATAAGCCTCCTATCTTCGTAGAATGAGAAAGGAAGACCATAATACACGGTCTTCCTTTCTTATTACGCATTTAGTGAGCGAAAGAATGTTTGGAGATGATCGATGACCTCTTCTCTATTCCATTCAAATGATTCACCAGTTCGGCGAATTTTCACTTCTACAATGCCTTCAGCAGCTTTTTTACCAATAGTCATTCGAATTGGCAAACCAATTAAGTCTGCATCTGCAAACTTAACGCCTGCTCGTTCTGGACGATCATCATATAATACATCAAAACGATATGATTTCAGCAATTTATACAAATCATCCGCTAACGCAACTTGACTTTCATCTTTCGTATTTACAGGAACTAGATGTACATCGTAAGGGGTAACCGCAGCAGGCCACATCAAGCCTTTTTCATCATGGAACTGCTCCGCTACTGCAGCCATAACACGTGATACACCTATCCCGTAACATCCCATAATGTAAGACTGGGAGCGACCATTTTCATCTAAGAATGTACCATTCATAGGCTCAGAATAGGTAGTCCCTAATTTAAATACATGACCAACTTCAATCCCTTTAGCGAAGACAATTGTCCCTTGGCCGTCAGGAGAAGGATCCCCTTCCAAAATAAAACGAAGATCTTCATATTGATCGACAGCGAAATCGCGTTCAGGATTAACATTTGTTAGGTGCACACCTGGTTGGTTTGCACCACAAACTCCATTTCTTATAACTTCAACAGCATGGTCTGCTATCACTTTAACACCAACAGGAATATTCACAGGTCCTAGAGAACCAACCTCACATCCCATAATTTCCTTCGTCTCTTCTTCTGTTGCAAGTTCAACCATTTTTGCTTGTAACACATTTTTCAATTTAATATCATTGATTTCGTGATCACCACGTGCCAGTACTATTACAAATTCATCATCGGCCTTGAAAATTAATGTCTTAATACAACGCTTTGCGTCTACATTTAAGAAAGTGGATATTTGCTCAATTGTTTTTTGGTTTGGTGTATCTACTTTTTCTACTATCTTTAACTCTTCGTTTGGCACTTCATATGAGACATTTACTTCTGCCATTTCAATATTCGCTGCATAGTTAGAAGAATCAGAGTAAGCAATTGTGTCCTCACCGATATCAGAAAGTACCATAAATTCATGCGTATCTTTTCCACCTATTGCCCCAGAGTCAGCAATAACTGCACGGAAATCTAAACCAAGACGGGTAAAGATATTTGTATATGCTTGTACCATATCTTCATAAGTTTGATCCAAACTTTCACGAGTTGCATGGAAGGAGTACGCATCTTTCATCAAAAATTCACGTCCACGTAGCAAACCAAATCGTGGTCGTTTCTCATCACGAAACTTTGCTTGGATTTGATAAAGTGTTAATGGCAATTTTTTATATGATTTTATTTCATCACGTAAAAGTGAAGTGATCACTTCTTCATGTGTAGCACCTAGAGCAAAATCACGGTTGTGACGATCCTTCAACCGCATTAGCTCTGGTCCATATGAATACCAGCGACCTGTTTCTTGCCATAACTCAGCTTGTTGCATTGCAGGCATTAATACTTCAACACCGTGTATAGCATCCATTTCTTCTCGTACAATGCTTTCAACTTTTTGAAGAACACGTTTACCAAGGGGTAAAAACGAATAGATACCACTTGTATTTTGACGAATAAATCCTGCTCGAAGTAATAACTGGTGTGACTTGACGTCTGCATCGGCAGGCGTTTCACGTAAAGTAGGTATAAAAGTATGACTTTGCTTCATAAGTAAACATGCTCCTCAAACAAAAACGTATTTTAGTAAATCGTACTTGTTCAATAAGAATAGTCTTTGTTCTTTTTGAACTTTATTTAAAAGAAAAATCGTTGAATATCGTTCCATGTAACAACTACCATTAACACCATAAGTAACATAATTCCTACAAAATGAACCATTCCTTCTTTTTGGCGATCAATTGGTTTCCCTCGTATAGCTTCAAACAAGAAGAATAATAATCGTCCGCCATCTAAAGCAGGCAATGGTAATAAGTTCATAATCCCAAGATTAATACTTAAAATAGCAGCCCAGTTCATCAAACTGAAGATACCATATTGAGCTATGTCATCTGTTGCTTGATAAATTCCAACTGGTCCAGATAAAGCATCAATCGTAAATTGACCTGTAATCAACTTGCCAAGTAATTCAAATATCTTTACAGTCCATGTGTACGTTTGTTCGGCTCCGAAGGCTACCGCTTTTAATGGGTTTTTCTCAACTGGACTTTCATACATAACACCTATTTGTCCATAAGATTGCCCTTTATCATCTACGGTTTTTGGAGTAATGTTCGAATTAATGGTTTCTCCATTACGTTCATATTCAAAAGATAACTCTTCTCCGGGACTTGCTTGAATTTTACCAGCTAGTTCTTGCCAAGTTTCAATTGAATCTCCGTTAATCTTTGTAACGAGATCTCCTTCTTGCATGCCTGCTTCAAGTGCAGGTCCGTTTTCTACCACGCCAGAGATAACAGGTTCATAAGTTGGTACACCTTGAATAAGTCCGATGGTTAAAAAAATGAAAAATGCTAATATAAAATTAAACAAAGGACCGGCGAAGATTGTCATTGTTCTTTTTCCTAGGGATTTCGATCCGAATTGTCGGTCATATGGTGCGATGATCGTCTCTTTTCCATTTTCAGAAATCACGGCTTTTCTTGAAACCGAGTAGCGCATCAGACGACCTTCCTCATCATAGCCCTCAATCCATAAGCCTTTTTCTAAGTCAGAGCGTTCCGTTTCTAAAAACATCATGTCTGGTAGTTGTTTGTTTTGATTTAAAACAATCTTAGTAACTTCTTCTTTTCGATTTAGCACGAGCCCAACTCGGAAACCTGGTTGCAGTTCAACTGAATCCATATCTTCTCCTGCCATCCGGACGTATCCACCAAGAGGAAGAAGGCGTAATGTATATAAAGTCTCACCTTTTGTTAGGCCTATTATTTTAGGACCAAATCCGATTGCAAATTCTTTCACCATAATCCCTGCACGTTTCGCAAAAATAAAATGACCTAATTCATGAAAAAATACGAGCGATCCAAATATTAATATAAAAGCAATGGTTGTCTCCATCTAATCTCCACCTTATCTCGCACTATGGTATCTTAAGTCCTTCATTATTTTAACACGTTTTGAACGGCTTTTCTTGTTTCAGAGTCTACATGTAAAATGGTTTCTAAATCAGGTGAAGAAATAATTTCATGCTGATCCATCACCTTCTCAATCAACTCTTCGATCTGTAAAAAACGGATTTTACCTTCTAGAAACAAAGCAACTGCAGCTTCGTTTGCTGCATTTAATACAGTTGTCATCGTTCCTCCAGCGCGACCTGCGTCGTAAGCTAGTTGAAGTGCACGAAATCTTATCAAATTCATCTCTTCAAAGTGAAGCTTTCCCATTTCAACCAGGTTTAATCGTTTAGCGTTTTGTCTAGGTAAACGGTTGGGATAAGATAGGGCATATTGTATCGGTACACGCATATCTGGAGTACCCATCTGAGCCATTACACTTGTATCATGAAACTCCACCATTGAATGTATGATGCTCTCACGATGCAAAACAACTTCTATGTCATCATATTCTACATCAAATAATACATGCGCTTCGATAACTTCTAATCCTTTGTTCATCATTGTAGCAGAGTCAATCGTTATTTTAGCTCCCATCGACCAATTAGGATGATTCAAGGCATCTTTTATGGTGACATTTACTAAATCCTCCCGAGATTTGTCTCTAAAACTTCCACCTGAAGCGGTTAAAATCAATTTGCTTACTTGATTTAATTTTTCACCATTCAAGGATTGGAATAAAGCAGAATGCTCACTATCAACAGGTAAAATTAAACTGTTGTACTTCTTAGCCGCCGCCATAACCAAATGACCTGCTGTAACTAATGTTTCTTTATTCGCTAGCGCAATGGTTTTTCGTTGTTTTATTGCTTCCAATGTGGACTCTAATCCTACACTACCAAGAACAGCATTTACTAAGATGCTCGCATCCGAATGAGTCGCAACTTCAACTAAACCTTGAGAACCATAGGAAAAG
>JBFELW010000254.1:0-4230 GCA_041551995.1 Paenisporosarcina sp. | reverse complement strand
TCACCCTGCTCCATCATTCTTCTCGCTTTTTCTTGAATATAAAGAACATTGCTATCAAAAGAGTCATCTTCAGATAACGGCCAATCTTCTTGTTCTGTGAAATCAATAATCTCCATAGCTTCCTCTGCATATACACCGCTAACGTCCATCTCAGTGTACTTTTTAGCATATTTTCTAGCATCGACAATTAACCCTAAATGAGCATTAACTTCTGCTAAGAAAAATATAATTTCACTTTCATTACGGTCTAGGCTATGTGCACTTTGTAAAAGATCTAAGGCATTTTCATAGTTTTCTAATTCCATTTCTACGATAGCAAGTTGCATCAAAATAAGCGGATCCTCAGGACTCAATTCCGCTGCTCTCTTCAAATATTTATGGGCTTTATCAAACTGATCCCTGTTTAGTGATTGTAAAGCTTTTTGATAATAATATTCGCCTGTTGGTATAAATGAGACGATATTTTCTTTTATTGGTTTCTTTCGCTTCTTCTCCAAATATATGCCTCCGAAAATAGAAAAGGAACACATTCTGTTTCTTTTCAGTATCTCCCAATTATATCACAGAGAACTATGATTTACTCTCATGGCGTTTCTGTAAAATAGCTAATACATCATATAAATTAATCTTTTGTTCTTGCAACAACACTAAGAGGTGATAAATTAAATCAGCAGCTTCCCATTTCAACTCTTCTGCATCTCTATTTTTAGCAGCAATTACAACTTCAGTAGCTTCTTCACCAATTTTTTTGCCGATTTTATCTACACCCTTTTCAAACAAATACGTTGTATAGGCGCCTTCCGGCATGGATTGTTCACGTTCTTTAATGACTTGAACCAAATTCGTTAAAATTCCATAACTCCCAATAGGTTCTTCGGGTTTTTGAATCGTATTATGGAAGCATGTAGGTTCTCCTGTATGGCAAGCAGGACCATTTGGTAGAACTTCCACGATAAGTGCATCATTGTCACAATCAGACCTTAAAGAAACCACACGTTGTGTATTACCGCTAGTCGCACCTTTATGCCACAGTTCTTGACGCGAGCGACTGAAAAACCATGTTTCCTGCATTTCTATTGTTTTTAGTAACGATTCTTCATTCATATAAGCGACCGTAAGGACTTCTTTGGTTTGAGCATGTTGAACAACCACTGGGATTAATCCTTGCTCGTCAAATTGAATAGTTTTTATAGTAAAGCTCGTCATCGTACAATCACACCTTTCAATCGTAATTCACTTTTCACTTCTTCAACGCTTGTCTCTTTATAATGAAAGATTGATGCTGCCAAAGCTGCATCAACATCAGCCACTGTAAACACATCGTAAAAATCCTGCGCATTTCCTGCACCACCACTTGCAATGACTGGAACAGAAATAGCATCTCTTACTGCTTTAGTAAGGCGTAAATCAAATCCACTTTTCTCCCCATCTTGATTCATGGAAGTGAGCAATATTTCACCAGCACCAAGACGTACGGCTTCTTTTGCCCATTCAACTGCTGTCCATTTTGTCTTACGACGTCCCCCATGTGTAAAGACAATCCATGTACGATCTTCTTCAGACCATTTTGCATCAATAGCTACAACAATGCATTGCGAGCCAAAATAGGACGCTCCTTCTGCAATAAGTTCTGGGCGCTCAATTGCAGAGGTATTTACAGATACTTTATCAGCACCGGCTCTAAGCATTTTCTTCATATCATCTAACGTACGGATTCCGCCACCAACCGTAAAAGGTATAGCGAGTGTTGCTGCTGTCATTCTAACCACATCGACCATGGTTTCTTTACCTTCATGGGAAGCAGATATATCTAGAAATACCAGCTCATCTGCGCCTTGTTCATCATAATATTTCGCAAGCTCAACTGGATCTCCTGCATCGCGTAACGACAAAAATTGAATCCCTTTAACTACACGACCTTCTTTGACATCTAAACATGGAATAATTCGTTTTGTTAACATGTCTCCACTCCAGTCAATGCTTCTGATAAGTTAAATCGATTCTCATATAGGGCCTTGCCAATAATGACACCACCTATAGTAGATGTTTTTGAGGTTTGTGCAACTTGTAAGACATCTGATAAGGAACTAATACCACCAGAAACAATCACCTCTGCTCCAGTTGCTTCAGCTAGCAGTTCATTGGCTAAAATATTAGGACCATTTAACGTTCCATCAGTTGCAATATCTGTGAAAATGAAGGTTTTAGCACCATTTTTCGCAAAATATTGTCCTACTTCTATAGCGGATTTCTTTGATGTTTCTAACCAACCATGTGTAGCAACCATACCATCTTTTGCATCTAAACCAATCACAATTTTATCGGGTCCGAATTTTCGAAGAAGGGAAGTAGTTAGCTCTGGTTGTTCAATAGCCAAGCTTCCGATAATTACACGTGTAACACCATTATTTAAATAATGAGCTACATCTTCCTCTGTGCGAATACCACCACCGATTTGAACATGGATATCAAGTTCAGTCGCAGCTCGGATGACGTCCACATCATGAATGCGAGCGCCTCCTTTTGCCCCATCTAAGTCGACCATATGTACCCACTTAGCACCTTGACTTGCAAATTGTTTTGCCATCTCGAAAGGTGAATCAGCATAAACCGTTTCTTGATTATAATCTCCTTTAAATAAACGCACACATTTTCCACCACGCATATCAATTGCAGGATATAACTGAAAGTTTTTCATATTTCAAAACTCCTTTCTTCGACTGCACGAACCCATTGTTCCAGTAGATATCTTCCAAATGGACCTGACTTCTCCGGATGAAATTGCATACCAGTCAAGTTGTTCTTCTGTACAAGCCCAGGAACAAATTCACCTGCGTAGGTAGCACTTGCAATGACTTCTTGTCGTGAAGTTTCCATTGCCAAATATGAGTGTACGAAATAGACATGTGTCGAATCTTGCTTATCCACTTGCTGTAACCAATTTGGGTATTGCATAAAACTTAACGGATTCCATCCCATATGGGGGACGCGAACGATTTCAGATGAAGCCGTAATAGCTGGAAACTTACGGATTCGTCCCTTCAATAACCCTAAACCTTTTGTTAGTCCATTTTCTTCACTTTCTTCATATAGAAGTTGCATACCTAAACAAATACCAAGTAGAGGTTTGTTTGTCTCACTAATACGTTGAACAAACTGATCTAAACCAGTCTCTTTTAAAATGTGCATTGCATCTGGAAATGCACCTACACCTGGGAGTATCAGGCCATCCATTTCATCTAGAGTGTGTGTATCAGATGTTACTGTCACATGACAGCCAAGACGAAGTAGTGCCTGCTCGACACTATATAAATTTCCCATACCATAATCAATAACGCCGATTTTCATGTTAAAAGCCCTTTCGTTGATGGCACACCCTTTACACGTTCGTCAAAGGATACCGCTTCATCCAATGCCCTTGCTAGTGCTTTGAAAATAGCTTCAATCATATGATGTGTGTTCTGACCATAGTGAACAATTACGTGAACATTCATACGTGCTTCCAATGCGAACTTCCATAGAAATTCATGTACAAGCTCTGTATCAAAACTTCCTACTTTTTCGTTTGGAAAAGTAGCTCTAAATTCAAGATGAGGACGATTCGAACAATCGATTACAACTTGAGCCAATGAATCATCCATAGGAACAAATGCATTTCCATAACGACGAATTCCTTTTTTATCACCTAAGGCTTCTTTTACCACTTGACCCAAAACAATCCCAATATCTTCAGTCGTGTGGTGATCATCTATGTGAGTATCTCCAGAAGCTTCAATCGTTGCATCAAAAAAACCATGTTTAACAAAAAGATCTAACATATGATCCAAGAACGGAACTCCAGTGTCAATTGTTGCTTGTCCTTCTCCATCTAAATTGAGCGAAACATTTACTTGAGTCTCATTCGTCTGACGATTAATCGTAGCCTTCCTCATGATTCATCCATCTCCTTTATCCATCCTCGCGATTCTACAGCTCGGGCATGACCCTCTAAGCCTTCCATTCTTGCAAGTCTAGCTATTTTATTTGCATGCTCTCTCCATGAACTTTCACTATAATAAATAATACTTGTTTTCTTAATAAAATCATCAACAGACAAAGGACTTGAAAAACGAGCTGTACTGTTTGTTGGTAAAACATGATTTGTACCAACAAAATAATCACCAATTGGTTCTGAACTATACCGTCCGATAAAAATCGCACCCGCATGACGAATTTGTTCCGCAACAGCTT
>JBFELW010000253.1:0-4232 GCA_041551995.1 Paenisporosarcina sp. | reverse complement strand
ATGACAGATGCTGTTATCACGTTTAATCGGGATCATACGATTTTACTTAGTAACCCGCAAGCGGATAAGTTATTACAAAAATGGTTTTTCCGGATGGGAACGAGTAAAGGACAACCAATTCCAGTTGAAATGGATCATATGCTCGATCATGTCCTTCATCTAGAAGATGAAATTAAAGAAGAACTTGAAATGGAAGGTAGCTATTATGCTATTTCCATAACCCCACTTTATAGCGGAGATTCAATTCGTGGTGCAGTAGCTGTTTTACGAGACATGACGGAACAACATAGGCTAGATAAACTGCGATCAGATTTTATAGCAAACGTTTCACATGAACTTAGAACCCCAATTGCGATGTTACAAGGATATAGCGAGGCCATAGTAGATGACATGGTGACTTCAGAAGATGAACGAAAAGAAATGACTAAAATTATATATGAAGAGTCTCAAAGAATGGGCAGGCTGGTTACCGATCTACTCGATTTAGCTCGTATGGAATCAGGTCGTATGCGCTTGTATAAAGAAAATGTACAGATTCATTCAGTCATTAAACGCATTACTCAAAAATTCACACAAGCAGCGAAAGAATCCGATGTTATTCTTCTTTTTGAGTCCGCAGTTTCTGAGAATCTAGGTGTGGAAATTGATGAAGATCGAATTGAACAAGTGTTAACCAACTTAATCGATAATGCGATTCGTCATACATCAAATGCAGGAAAAGTAACCATTCGTGTCGAAATGGAAAAAGCGTTCGTGAAAATTAGTGTTGAGGATACAGGATCAGGTATTCCATTTGAAGATCTTCCGTATGTATTCGAACGATTTTATAAAGCGGATAAGTCGAGAAGAAGAGGAAAAGGTGGAACTGGTCTTGGGTTAGCAATAGCCAAAAATATGGTGGAAGCACATGACGGCAATATAAGTGTGAGCAGTACAGAAAAACTTGGAACTACATTCGTTTTTAATTTGCCCATTAAAAACGTGTAACTTTTTCCTACTTGTATACGACTACTATTATGAACGGGGGGAGTTTATGAATGACTCCGTTTTCAATCGATTATATGACCAATACCATCAAGACGTTTTTCGATTCTTGATGTATTTGGTGAAAAACAGACAGACAGCCGAAGATTTGATGCATGAGGTCTATGTCCGTGTATTAAAAGCATATAGCCGTTTCGAAGGCAAAAGTTCGGAAAAAACATGGTTATTCTCTATTGCCAAAAATGTAGCTATTGATCACTTTCGTAAAAGTGCGGTTCGTAAACGTCATTTATTTGATTTTTTTGACTGGGAAACAACCGAACTAAAAGCAAGTGGACCATTGCCTGATGAAATGGCTGAGATGAACGATGATATGAAAAAATTATTACAAGCATTAGAAGAATGTACAGGTAACCAAAAAATGGTTGTCATTATGCGATATTTTCAAGATTTGTCAATTACCGAGACAGCTAAGATACTCGGTTGGACCGAAGGGAAAGTGAAAACCACTCAACATCGGGCGATAAATAAATTGAAAGAAATATTGGGTGGGCATTCGGAAGGGGAGGCAGGTTCACGATGAGTAACAATAAGTGGAGTGAACAAGAAATTGAACAATTACTTAGCCAAACGCCCAAAATGAAGGATGCACGTTCCAAAATAGAGGTATTAACTCGTTTAAAGCAAGATCAATCAATTCATGTAACACCTAAAAAGTCACGCAGATGGGCCCCTTCAGTTGTTGCTGTCGCAGCTTTCCTTACACTGTCTCTATTAACTGTTTCTTTTCTAAATCAAGCTGAACCTGCTCTAGACTCTGCAAGTCAAATGGAAATGAAAATGTCAGATGATCTTGGTAATGAAGCTAATAGTCTAATGAAAACCGAAAAGAGCAGTGATACTGAAATAACTGAAGAAGCAGAGAATATTGGAATTACGGTTTTAGAAAGTCCTGATGAAACCTTAAGAAATTCAGTTTATTCGAATGAGATTTCTGATGAATTTACGATATTCAGATTAGGATTAACTGGAGAAGATGCAAATAGTGTACCTGTCACTTTTCTAATACCAAAGCATCAAATTGAACAAGATTTTGGTGAGAATATTCCAACATCGTTAGAACTGTATCAATTTTATGCACCTCGATTAGACGAAGAAGAGCTCGGATTCTCGAACTACCATCCGTACAAAGGGACTTTTTCAATTGAAGGTGATTCGTTGATTCATACACTTCCAACAAATCATGGATATGACATGGGGTCTAGTATAGTTGCTTTTAAACAATCTTTGAAAGATACCTTTCAAGAATACAACCAAATCATTTTTAGAAATGAAGATGGATCAGCTATTGAATTTGATCAAGAAGGTGAACAGAGTAAACCCTATAACCTTCAAGAAAATAATTTGTATAACTATTTTCTATATCGTGGTTCCAATGGAAGCGAGTATTTGACGCCGAACTTTGGTATGTCATTTGAATCATCAACAGAGTTAACAGAGGCTCTTGTAACGATGAAAAAATATTACAATGATATTTACACTTCTGTCATACCTGAAAATGTAACCTTTGAAGTCAAGCGTGAGAACGGCATAAGTCATGTTATTTTTACAGAACCACTTGACTTGGGACAAATGGAAAATAAAGCAGCAATGAATATGATTGAAGGAATGCTTCTAACTGGGGCAAGCTTTGGATCACAATTAAAGTTTGAAAATGTGGTACAAGAAAATTGGAATGGTTTCGACTTCACACAACCATTGCCCATACCGATTGGTCCAAATGAAATGCCATTATTATTAAATGAATAGAACTTTTGAATGAAAAAACAACCATTTGTAGACTTCTATAGTTTACAAATGGTTGTTTTTTTCTTATAGTATACTATGTAATTAAAAATTGATTCATCTTCGGGGCAGGGTGAAATTCCCGATCGGCGGTAATTAGAGAACAATTTCTATGAGCCCGCGAGCCGTTAGGCAGGATTTGGTGTAATTCCAAAGCCGACAGTATAGTCTGGATGGGAGAAGGTGAAGGTGCGGTCGTTTTCGTTCTGTCATTTTACGAGACGCTTATTTATGTATGCGCCTTTCTATTCCCTTAAGCGATAACGGCTTAAGGTTTTTTGATGGGACTTAGAGCGAGCGAACTTTTCTTCTTGTGGAGTGAATCGCAAAAGGGAGAGAACCATGAAAAAAAACAAATTAAAAATAATGATTGCCGTCGGAATGCTGAGTAGCATCTCATTTGTATTAATGTTACTTAATTTCCCACTACCAGCTTTACCGTCTTTTTTAAAAGTAGACTTTAGTGATGTGCCAGCTTTAATCGCAGCTATAACAATGGGACCACTTGCAGGAATTTTGGTTGCATTCTTTAAAAACGCTTTATATTGGATATTTAGTGGAAGCCCTACTGGTGTTCCTGTTGGAGAAATAGCCAACTTCTGTACGAGTGTTTTATTTATTCTACCGGTCTATGCCATTTATCGTAGAATATCTACTACACAAGGTTTAACAGTCGGTTTAAGTGCAGGTGTTTTATCTATGGCAATCGGTATGAGTGTCTTAAATTACCTTATCTTCTTGCCTATGTACACATACTTCTTAAACATGCCAGCTATAACGGGTACTGCTTTACGAGATACTATTGTATTAGGGATTTTACCTTTTAATCTCATAAAAGGTATACTACTAGCTGCAGTGATTCTTCTTTTATTTAAATCAATGAAAACATGGATTGATAAACAACGAGTCCAATTTTCATAAAAAAAGCTTCAAGTGTCTTGTTAGTACATAGATACTTGAAGCAATAAAATGGCTATCATAATAAAAAGCTGCGGATAGAACCGCAGCTTTTTTCTATTCGTATTTTAATGCATCGCCATCAAATGATTCTTCTGAAACTTTAATAGAATCTGTTGGACAGCCTTCGAATGCATCCTGCATATCTTCTTCTAATTCATCTGGAACTTCAGCAGTTCCCATGTTATCATCTAAAATAACAAAGGCAATACCTTCATCATCATAATCATAAATATCTGGTGCTGCAGCCCCACAAGCTCCGCAAGCAATACATGTATCTTTATCTACTATAGTATACTTCGCCATCTATACTCTCTCCTTTTTCTCGGTTGGCTTGAAAAAGCTATCGTTTATATTCTAATCATGTTTACCTTACTTTTCAACCTAAATACTCATCAGTTGGAGGATTCTTACGTGCTATTTGAACAAATTCTATTAAAAATGAT
>JBFELW010000252.1:0-4234 GCA_041551995.1 Paenisporosarcina sp. | reverse complement strand
TCTGCTAGAGGTATGCATGACGCATTTTCTTTTGAAATGTGGGGAGGCGCAACATTTGACGTTGCTTACCGCTTCTTAAAAGAAAGTCCATGGGATCGATTAATTAAAATGAGAGAAATGATTCCTAATGTTCTTTTACAGATGTTAGTTCGGGGAGCAAACGCCGTTGGTTATAAAAATTACCCGGATAACGTGATTCGTGAATTTATTCAAGCTTCTGCCGAAGCGGGAATTGACGTATTCCGTATATTCGATAGTTTGAACTGGATTAAGGGCATGGAAGTGGCAATAGATTCAGCTAGACAATCAGGTAAAATCGCTGAAGCTACTATTTGTTATACAGGTGATATCTTAGATGATAGTCGAGCAAAATACACTGTAGCTTATTACAAAGAAATGGCCAAAGAATTAGAGGCAGCGGGTGCCCATATTTTAGCAATTAAAGATATGGCAGGATTGTTAAAACCTGAAGCGGCTTATCGTCTCATCTCTGAATTAAAAGAGACTGTAACATTGCCTATTCATCTTCATACACATGATACGAGTGGGAACGGGATCTATTTATATGGACGAGCAATCGATGCTGGCGTTGATATAGTGGATACAGCACTTGGAACAATGGCTGGATTAACTTCTCAACCAAGTGCAAACAGCCTCTCATATGCTTTAACAGGTGGAAAACGTGAAGTGCGAACTAATATTAATGCACTAGAGCAGTTATCACAGTATTGGGAAGATGTAAGAAAGTACTATCAGGACTTTGAATCAGGTATGATGAGTCCTCACACTGAAATTTATATGCATGAGATGCCAGGTGGTCAATATAGTAACCTACAGCAGCAAGCGAAGGCAGTTGGACTTGGGGACCGTTTTGAAGAGGTTAAACATATGTACTCTCGCGTAAATTTAATGTTTGGTGACGTAGTAAAGGTTACCCCATCTTCTAAGGTGGTTGGAGACATGGCTCTCTTTATGGTTCAAAACGAATTAGACGAAGAGACAGTCTTAACTAGAGGACAGACAATTGATTTCCCTGACTCAGTTATTGAGTTTTTCCAAGGATATATTGGGCAACCTTATGGTGGATTCCCTAAAGAATTGCAACAAGTAATCATAAAAGAACGCGAAGCAATTACTGTCCGTCCAGGAGAGTTGCTAGCACCAATTGATTTTGAACAATTAAAAGAAGAACTATTCCATAAATTAAGCAGGCCTGTAAGCAGTCATGAATTACTTGCGTATGCCTTATATCCAAAAGTATTTGAAGAGTATTCTGAAGTGGTGAATAAGTTTGGAGATGTGTCGGTTCTCGATACTCCTGCGTTTTTATACGGTATGCGTTTAGGTGAAGAAATTGAAGTTGAGATAGAAAAAGGAAAGACTTTAATTATTAAAATGGTTTCAATTAGTCAGGCACAGCCAGATGGCAATCGAGTGATTTATTTTGAGTTAAATGGTCAACCTCGAGAAGTCATCATCCAAGATATGACGGTGGAATCGAGTGGTGTACAAGTTATAAAAGCAGATTTAAAAAATCCAAATCATATTGGCGCGACGATGCCAGGGACCGTTTTGAAAGTTGTCATTTCAAGTGGTAGCCGAGTAAAGCGGGGCGAACATTTACTAATTACCGAAGCGATGAAAATGGAGACAACTGTTCAAGCACCTTACAATGGTGTTGTAAAAGAGATTCATGTTGTAGCTGGTTCCGCCATTGCTACAGGAGATTTGTTAATCGAAATGGAAAAAGAGTAAGTATTCTCAAATATCACCATAAAAACCATCAGAACCTATTAAAAAAGGCAGTTCCGCTTATTATGCGGAACTGCCTTTTAAAACACTATTTTTATGAACTCATACGTGATCGAGAAACAAGTAAAATCATATAGCAAAGTAATCCAAATAACAGGGCTATAAAGAGAGAATGTAACAATGCGATGTAAAGATTTAGCTGTGTTAACACCACTAACATTCCAGTTGTTGCTTGCAATGCTACGATAATAAAAGCGATAAGCCAACCGAAGTACAGTACGCGTTGGTTCTTGTAATGTTTAAAGACGTGCCAGGCGATGACCCCAATCCAGATCACTATTAATGCTGCAGCAAATCTATGTCCCATTTGCACCCATTCATACATATTGGTAGGCAAAGAGAACGCATCATTTCTACACAATGGCCAATCTGAACAAATCAAACTCGACTTGGTATGTCGTACGAGGGCACCTGTGTATATAACTACATAGGAGTAAAGCGCAACGCCGATTGTATGCCATTTTAGAGTTTTACCTATACGTAATTTATCCGCATCAAATTTCCGGTCCACCTCGAAAATGAGGAGTGTCAATAAGAATACAGACGCAAACGAGATGAGAGATATACCAAAGTGTAAGGCCAAGATAAAATCACCTTGTCCCCATTTAACTTGTGCTGCACCTATTAACGCCTGAAGAATCAGAAAGAACATAGCTGTGATTGAAAGGAACTTTGTCTCCCTAACATGTCCAATAGCGCGCCATGACCATACTGATAATATAGTTATTAGAATACCTACAACTCCCGTCACAAGACGGTGAGAAAATTCAATTAAAACCTCTTTAGTGATTTCATCAGGTATTAATTGACCGTTACATCCTGGCCAGTGTCTGCCGCACCCCATACCACTATCGGTTTTAGTGACTAGTGCTCCGCCGAGTAAAATAAGCAACATGCCAACTGTTGCCGCAACTGCAAACCACTTCAGGTACTTGTTTTGCTGCATGTATGTCACCTACTTTGCCTATATTGATAATCTATACATATAGTTCAAAAGATTTCGTAATACTAGTGCTGAATGTCTAATTTCATTAGAGACATCTCAATTTAGTATCGTCTTGATTACTAATATAAAAACGATACCTTGCTTGTATGATAATAGCTAAGAATTAGGTAAAAAACAATGTCTTAAAAGGAAAAAAGGGAATTGTACAGACCATTTCACAAATTGTTCATAAAATATCCCCTTTCCATTCACAAATAAACGCTCAAAATGCTTTATCATAGAGATGTTGCGTGAATTGGTAGAATTTCATTTCTATTAATTCTCTAGAATTTCAACTTACTTATAGAAATAACTTCAGTTTTTCGATATAGTAAGTTAAGCGGAATATGCTTACAACTATGAAAGGAGGAGTTTTATGTCAAACGGTCGCACAATTGCTGCAAGTACAGAACCGCATTCTGAAACAACTACATTTTTAAAGGATTTCCTTGCGCTAATTAAAATAGGCATTGTCAATTCTAATCTTGTGACAACATTTACAGGATTATGGTTAGCTTTTCAATTCTCTAATCGTCATTTCTTGCACGAATTGGATTTAATGTTCTATACCCTTTTTGGAGCTGCCTTGATTATTGCGGGTTCTGGAGCAATGAACAATTTTATAGATCGTGATATTGATCCAATAATGTCGAGAACAAAATCGAGACCTACTGTTACTGGACGTTTCGCACCAGCACCCGTATTGTCAATTGCTCTCGCCTTTTTAGTTGTTGGCGAAATTTTGTTATTTATGGCATCGGTTTCTGCCGGTGTATGGGGACTAGCTGGTATTATAAGCTATGTTGTTTTGTACACAATGTGGTCAAAGCGGAAACATGTGAGTAATACAATTGTTGGTAGTATATCAGGTGCTATTCCACCAGTTATTGGATGGGCAGCAGTTGAACCAACACTTGGATGGGGTGCAATGGCCTTGTTTCTCATTATGTTTGCTTGGCAACCCCCACATTTTTATGCATTAGCAATGAAGCGGACGGAAGAATATCGTGCAGCAGGAATTCCGATGTTACCAGTGGTAAAAGGTTTCGCACAAACGAAACGTTCTATGCTACTTTGGGTACTTTTTCTGTTTCCACTTCCATTTCTTCTTATGGAGCTTGGAATAGGCTTTCTAATCCTTGCTACAGCTTTAAATGTGGGATGGTTAGTACTTGCAATTAGAGGCTTTAAAGCGGAAGATGATTTAAAATGGGCAAATGTTATGTTTATTTACTCGTTAAACTACATGACTATCTTGTTTGTATCCATGATCATTTTCTCGATTTTCAGCTAAGCACGGGATTCTTTCTTTGAATTAAGAGTTCATATAGAATAGAACCAAGTCCTATTAACACATGAATACACTTACGAAAGAGGGGTTTGATTAAGCTATGATGAAAGGGCTCAAAAAGTGGCGTCTCTTTTCAATGCTGACAG
>JBFELW010000251.1:0-4239 GCA_041551995.1 Paenisporosarcina sp. | reverse complement strand
CCCTGAATGGATTCAAAAAATTGAACAAGGCCGTGAAGAAGAAATCGTGACAAAACTAGATATTAATAAGCAACGTGATTTAGAAATGCCTACACCTCTTTGGGAACGTATACTTAAAAATCCTGGATGGGTTCCTGGCGTATAGAACAAGCTAACCTATAAACCCAAGTACTATTACAAATTTTGGTTAAAAGAAGAGGGATTTTCTGAACAGGAAGCCCCTCTTTCTTTTGATTATTAAAAAAGACTATTTCAATTGCCCTTTATTCATAATCCTAACTTTGACTTTTACGTCAAATTCAACTTTTTCTAAGAGCTTGTCTGTCAGTTCAGGTGTCCATTCTCCGCGGTGCTTCATTCGAAACGGTTCAAAAAGTCCGATTGGATCGGCTTTTAATTCTTTAAATTTGTTAAATAAGTTCTCTATATCCTGTTTTAAATTCTCCTCGACATCGCTCTCTAGCTTTTTCATCCCTTTATTTTTGGTTAAGTCAGTGGGTCCTTTGTAAGCGGATAATGTTCCATTCAATGTAACATCAACCTCAACTTTGGGGGAATTATGGTCATTATTACTTTTGATTTTTACATTTATTTTAATAAATTCAATAAGAGCTTCTTCATCTTCTTTTAAATTAATATTCATCGGCGCAATTTTTTTAGAACCAGAAATTGATTGTATTAATTTACCTTCTTCTTGACTGAACGTATCCACCATCTCTGCTTCCTCAAACAATGCTACTTTTGTGATTTCAGGAAAACCTTCCTTCATTTCTAAATAAGGAACTGTTGCATCTATGAGAGGGTTTTTTATATCAGCTGTAAATACATGTAAATCAGTAAAAGGACTAAAAGTTGTATATAGCCTTGGCTTAAGGAGGTTGTTAATATAAACGCTGGTATTTGGTCGATCTGGGTATTTGCTCGTAATTACCTCACCGACATTTTCCTTTACTACACCTAAACGTACCGTTTCACGAGCTTCCGGTTCACCATACAGATACTCAACTACTTTCTCCATCATTCCTTCTCGTGCAAATTCTTCACTAAAAAGTGCAACCCGAAGTTGAGCAAGGTTCACCATTCTATCCGACTTTGCTGAAAGTTGAACTACAGCTTCTTTTAATAAAGATGCTTCTGTGGTATGCGTCTGTGTATGCTCTTTTGCTTCTTCGGAAGGTTGTGGCATAGCAACGGTAATTTTCATGGATGAATCATCAATATAGTCAAAAGCAATTAAACTAACCATACCCAATTCTTCCAACGGAGGTAGTTCGTCTCTATCTTCAGTACAGCCCGTGCAAATAAAAATACATATAAACAACCACCCTTTGATTCTCATTGGGTACCCCCTTTTCTTTTTGACTTTATTACATGCAAAAGACATAACAGAATGGGCCAAAGGATAAGACTATAGCTAAAATAAAAAATGTTATCATATATAACTTTTTCAACTGGTTGAGAGAGTGGTATGTAAACGACCGCCACGATTAAAGCAGCCATAATATAGAGATGTGCTGGATGTGTCTTTGCCCGAAGTGAATCTACTCCTTCTTTTAGAACCCATAAATAAGCAGCTACAGATGACAAGATTAAAAATACCCAAAAAGTAATACCTAATGTATCCACTCTTTCTATAAATGTTAGCTCGACATATTTCAATATATTTAACACAGGATACAAGAGATTTTCAAGTTGCCATACAGAAAAATGCATCACACTTACAATTGAGACTAATGTATAAAAAAATACAGTAATCCATATCCCCAGTGAAGCATGCATAAAAACTTTTTGTTGATGGATGATATGTGGAAAAAAAAACAGCAATAATTCATAACCTACGAAAGACTTGTATCCTTCTTTAGACGCCTCAAGAAACTCTGAACCAGTAAAGTTAAATAATGGTAATAGATGCGTTACTTCACCACTTAAAACTCCCCATTTTAAAAAATAAATAAGTGGGGTTGTTATAAAAAATGTGAGAATACAAAACCGTGCAACCGATTTTATACCACCTTTTGCAATTAATACGCAGACAATCATAAATAGGATTAAAGGAATTGTATGTGTTATATAGGGAAGTGCCACAATTTGAATCATTTCTAAATACCTTTCAACGATTGACGCCATTATTAAAATTCCATAAAAAATAATTAATACATTAATGGTCTTTCCTAGGAATCCGCCAAGCAAAATAACATGAATTTGAAACAAATTATTATCTTTATATTTGCTAGAAATCCAAATCATTGGGAAAAGTGTAAGATTTGCAATGAGTCCAAGTAGAATGGGGAACCACCACTGACTGTACCCAAGTGGACTAAGTGCATGTGGTAGCGACAATAAACCCATAGCAATTAAGACATTTTGAACAAGGAATACGACGTGATAGCCATTTAATGTTTTTACTTTTAAAGCATCCAGTGTTGATTCCCCCCTTTCTATTTATGTGACGTTATTTCTTTGCTCTGGATATCCCTTTCGTCTTCCAAATGTATTTTGTAGGAAAACGAATGACAGTATCCAATGCATCTGTCCATCTCCTTGGAATAACCGGCGTTAAATAGGGAGTTCCAAGAGAAGTCAAATTTAGTAAATGATTCATTAACCAGGCTAGTGCAAGCATTTGTCCATATAGACCAAAAGTGCCTGCCGCTAAGATAAAAACATATCGAATGAACCGACTGGCATTACTCATTAAAAAACTTGGAAGTAAAAACGAGAGTAGGGCAGAAATAGCCACTAAAACAATCAACGTATTACTAACTAAACCTGCTTCAACAGCGGCTGTCCCAATCACGATACCGCCAACAATACCGATTGTTTGACCAATCTTTGTAGGCATTCGCGACCCGGATTCCCTTAAAACTTCTATAACTAACTCAATGAATAGCACCTCAAGAAAGGGCGGGAAAGGGACTTTACTCCTAGACTCCTGCAACATGATGAGCAATTCAAATGGCAAAATACCTGGATGAAAGCTAAGAGCAGAAATATACATTGGCGTTAATAGAATGGTAATAAAAAACCCTAGAAACCTTAGGAGTCGAAGTAACGATGAAGTCGTCCATCGATTGTAATAATCTTCAGGTGAGAAAAATATTTCCAAAAAAGACGTTGGACATACAATCACATTTGGACTATTATCCATGGCAACAATTATTCTTCCATCTAAAAGTGACATAACGGCAGCATCAGGTCTTGTAGTGAAATAGTATTGTGGAAAAGGGGAGTACGGATTATCTTCAATCAGTTGTTTTAAGACAGACACATCCACAAAACCCGGGTAGTTGACTTTAGCTATTCTATCTTCGAGAGTCTTCAAGTTTTCGTCGTTTACAATATGTTCAATATAGATAATTGAAATTTTAGTATGGGTTTCTTGTCCTACCACTCGATTTACTGTTTTCAAACCTGGTTGTTGAACCCTTCTTTTTATTAATGACAGATTAGTTTGTAAAGATTCAGTAAACGCATCTTGCGGACCGGTTACAGTGGATTCCGTTTCTGTGGAAGTGATTGCCCGTTGTGGTGGACTAAACGTTTCAACCTTAAACAAACGATTTAGCTGTTGAAAATAAAGAATCGTGTTTCCTTGTACAATAAGTGAAACTAAGGAATTAACATCTTTTGAATCTGCAGACTCAAAAGATTGCCAAACCTTTTCTACATCCTCCAAAATAGGTAACATGACCGTTTTATGTAATTTAACAGAATCTACTAATGAACTTAGATAGATGATGGTTACAGTGCCGACAGTTGTCTGAAAATCCTTGAAAACCGCATCATCAATACTCTCCAATTTTTTTTTAATAGAAGAGATCTTTCCGTCATCCTGATTAATTTGAGGCTTTACTTCTTCCTTCTGACTATCATTTTCACTTTTTGATTTTTTCCACATTTTTACTCAACACCACTTTCCTCTTCTTTTTAGCGCACTTAGGAAAAGGATCTTTTCTTTAGTACAAGTGTTACCTGAGGGACTATAATCTATACAAAAAAAGAAGTCAGAACAGTCGTTTCACAAACATAAAACAACTGAAAAAAGTAGGTTGATTATTCCCTTTTTATGGAGAAAACTCAACTTTATTGATGCTTTTTACTGTATTTTAATTGATGGCTGAACACTCACCTAGATAGGTAATAATAAAAACAGACATGCCAAATGATTTGACATGCCTGTTCGTAGTGTGACTATTCCAAATCAACTGGGTAAGTTGCTTGGAATTTGAAAGATCCGGT
>JBFELW010000250.1:0-4245 GCA_041551995.1 Paenisporosarcina sp. | reverse complement strand
GTTAGGAAGCCTATTGGTGAAGACAAACAAACTAATAGTAGTTGGACTTTGTTTAGGCTTATTGTCTGTAGCCCTTTATTTTCATTTTGAACTGAGGGGATTTCTTTTAAACTTTTTACTTATAACAATGGTCGTATTAGCAATAGTAGGGACATTTTTGGAAAAGAAAAATCATCATTCACAACAAAAAATCTAATTATTAGTGGAGAATTTAATATAAAACCCAACAAATTGATTGTAATTTTATGTATTATTTAAAATTTAAAATAGAAGGCTATGCAGACGTGAATTAATAAGTAAGCAAACAGATAAAATCAACGGGCCTTTATTTTCAAAATGACAGAGTAAATAAATTGTTATATTTTGGTGTTAAAATGAAATAAAGAGGTGTTTTATGAATATTAGAAACTCAGCAAAAGCAGTAATTGTACAGGGGAATAAATTATTGGTCATTAAAAAAGAAGATAAGGAAGGATTTTACTATATATTGCCTGGTGGTGGTCAAGAATATGGTGAGAATCTTCTCCAAGCGTTGAAAAGAGAGTGTATAGAAGAGATAGGTGAAGACATAGAAATAGGTGATATGATTTTCCTTCGTGAATATATAGGGAAAAATCATGAGCACAGTGAATTTGATTTTAACGTCCATCAAACGGAATATATGTTTTTATGTCGTCTAATAGATGGGAATGAAAAAATAGAGAATGGAACAATTCCTGATGATGGACAAATAGGAGTGGAATGGTTACCCCTTTCAAATTTACTGGAGCACAGGCTTTATCCACAGAAAATCAGAACTCATTTTATTAATTATTTTAATGGAGAAAAGCATCCTATTTATTTAGGCGATATTAATTAATCTCTTCATGGTAAACAGATTGAACAAGGATACATATACAGGAGGAAACGTTATGACAATAAAGCCAACAATTGAGGAGTACCCAGCGTACTTTGAATCATATATACACCAGGTGTCCGAAGGGATTTTGAGCGATATTCTCATCAACCAGCTCGAAGAAACAACTGAACTACTTTCTAATCTTTCAGAGGAACAGGCGAATTATCGGTATGCAGCAGGAAAATGGACATTGAAAGAAGTACTTGGGCATATCACCGAGACTGAACGTATTATGAGTTATCGATTATTACGTATGTCCAGAGGAGATCAAACACCTCTCGCGGGCTATGACGAAGATGAGTATGTAAAAGAAGCTTCTTTTCATAGTCGATCACTAGCTGATTTACTAGAAGAATTTAGAGCTGTAAGACATGCAACACGTACCTTAATACAGGGCTTGACTGAAGAAGGTTGGTTAAGAAAAGGGATTGCCAACGAGAAAGAAATATCGGTACGTGCGATAGCTTTTATTATTGCAGGACATGAATTGCACCATGTAAAAATCATCAAGGAACGATATTTATCGTAGTGGCGTTTGAATTAAGCAATGATAATACTAATAATGTTAAATAAAGAGGCGATGATATAGGAATGGGATTATTCTTTAAAAAAGGGACTGAAAGAGAAATTGAGCATGCAAAAGAGGGAATGGTAATTGGTTTTGTTGCCGCGTTACTTCTGTTAGTAATTAACAATACCTCCCAATTAATAAATAATGAAAATCTTTTATCTTCACAGACAATATTAGTAAGTATTTTGGCGATATCCTGGGGATATGCATGGTTTCTAAATATAAGAAGTAAGAAAAAAGAAGACTAACCATAGGGTTAGTCTTCTTTCTATAAACGATTTGTATTTATTCGATTTTCCTTCGATACCGTTTCGGTATTTTCATTCTTTTCTGAAGTAATATCATTAGGCGATAATTTTAACTTAGACGTATCGATTGGCTCTTTATTCTTTTCTTCTTCTTTTTGTATCTCTTTGTTTTCAAGATTTCCCATGCTGATCACTCCTTAGTTTTATTTACCGTATGAGTCTCGTGCTGCATTTTCTTGCTTGGCAGGAGAGTCATTATTGTCCTCAGGTAGTGACTCCGCAGTATCAGGTAGCTTTTTCTTTTGCGATTTTGGGAAAGCCGCATTGGCTTCCTTTTTGTTTTCTTTATCTTGATATTCTTCATTATAATATTGGACGCTGGTCATTGCGCCTTCTTCAACCATACGATTATCATCGGGATCATTTGGATCAGAGTGCCCAGCTTTTGTCATTTGAGAACCCTTTGTATTTTGGTTCTTCATATAGGTATTTGCTTTTGTCTTCAGATTATTAAAAGTTACCATCGCTTTTTCGCGGTTTTCTGGCTTCGATAAATAAGCGTAAGCCCCGGCTGCGAATGCGGAAAATAATAGTGAACCACCATTTCTTCTTTTCATCATTATCCCTCCAAGAATTATATTACTCATATACTAGGTATACCCCATTTTGCTAAAAACACACCTAAATATGAGTCAGTAAGATTACAAATTTGTTCCAAATGTATATCAAAATGAAACACAAAATAAAAATTGAAACCCTATTACTAATGTAAGTAGGAACTCTATTTATATGCACCAAGGAACTAGATAATCACTCGTTCTCCTCAAAATCTTTATTCCGAAAAAATTCACATAATTTACACAAATAAAACGACTATTTCATGTAAAAAATTGTATAAAATGGATAAATATTTACTTTGTAGGGGTGAAACATTGAACAATTCCAAGCTGTTTTTAATAGGATTTAATCTAATCTTTTCGGCCTTGATGGTTTATGGAACAGCTTTAATAGTGAACTTCTTTACAGGATTCTTTTTATTTTCAAGTGGAATAGTTGGTTGGAATCACCTAGCTATAACAGGTATTATGGCGGTGCCTTCTATTATCTATACCTTAGTTGTAAACGGAAGGACCAAATTGAAGTCTTTTTAGGTCATCTCATATGCAAGTTTTCACTTTAATTATATTCGTATCCGTCTAACTTACTTTTGTTTTATCAGATTCTCTTATGAGTATGGAGGAGACGAGACCTCGCTATTAATCCGTGGGGGAATTACGACACAGCTTCTTAGAGGGTCTCAAGTTCTTCCGCAAAAAGGAAGTAAACTCCCTTCACTTTCTAAATTAAAATCGAACAAAGCCTTTGTTAAGAAACTACAATTTCCTTAGCTGCACCAATCAAATCACGAACAGTCTGTTCATCACCCTCATGCAACGCGTCGATAATACGACTGCCTACGATAACCCCGTCTGCTAACTGACTCATTTCTCGAACTTGCTTGGGTGTAGAGATACCGAATCCAGCCATTACTGGTACTGAGCAAATTTCTTTTAATTTTGCTAAATGTCCCTGAAGATCTGCGGCAAAGTCAGCCCGAGCACCTGTAATGCCTGTAACGGTTACGGCATAGAGGAATCCTTCAGAAGCTTCGGCTATTCGCTTCACACGATCAGGAGGACTCGTTAAACTCACTAATTGAATTAATGCAATATCATTTTTCACCAAATCACCGTGCAGTATTTCGCATTCTTCAAGAGGTAAGTCAGGCACAATCACGCCACTCACACCGGCTGTTCGACAATCCACTGCGAACGTCTCGATGCCATATTGGAAGACGGGGTTCAAATAAGTCATTAACACGATAGGAATGGTTACGTCACTTCCGAAAAGCGCTACTTCTCTTAAAACACCTTGAAGAGTAACGCCGTTTGCAAGTGCTCGTTTGCCGGCTTCCTGGATGGTAGGTCCATCGGCAACGGGATCCGAAAATGGAATCCCAAGTTCAACGGCCGTTGCACCAGCTTCTTGTAATAAAACCAGTTGGTCCCGTAAATTTTCAAGACCGCCGTCACCTGCCATAATATAGGGGATAAAAGCACGTCCACCTTGATTAACACGTTCTTCAATGGCTTTTTGTAAAAGACCTTTACTCATTCTCTCCACCTCCAAGTGCATCGCGAACGGTTACAACATCCTTATCTCCTCTACCTGATAAACAAATGACAATTAGTTCATCGGATTTCATTTCAGAAGCTAACTCACACGCATAGTGAATGGCATGTGCTGTCTCTAAAGCAGGAATAATGCCTTCTGTTCGAGCGAGAATTTGAACACTTTCCAAAGCTTCGTCATCCGTTACAGAAGTATATGAAACCCGTCCAGTTTCCTGCAGATAGCTATGCTCTGGTCCAATTCCAGGATAATCAAGACCAGCTGAAATCGAATGAGCTTCTTGAATTTGTCCAGCATCATCTTGTAATAAATGCATAAGCGCACCATGTAAAACCCCGACTGACCCTTTGGTTAAG
>JBFELW010000249.1:0-4253 GCA_041551995.1 Paenisporosarcina sp. | reverse complement strand
TCTTCTTTCTAACTCTGCTTGATTTGTAATTCTTTTACCGTCCATAATTTTTGCGAATTCTTTCATTTTTGGATCCTCTTGAGGAATGCGACTTTGTGGATCTCCTTCTTGGGGAAATGCACCTTTCGTATCGACTTGAAGCCCAACCATTGAACCAGCAGATGCTGTCGAGTCATTAATGATTCCTTCCTTTTCCCCATCAAAATGTGGAGTTGCTTCAACATGTTGATCTTCCGTTCTTCTTGGCATAGTGTCATCTCCTTTTTGTTAATATGATGATTTACAAGGAAACTATGCAAAAAAGAATAACAATTCCTCTTCAGGTAGCGACAAAAGGTCTTTGTCTAAAACTCTAAACAAAGACCTTTCCTATTTTTATTGTAATTCGATGATAATTGGTGCCATTTCTTTTGTTTCAAGGCCCAGACCTGATCCTAATGAGAAGTAAATTATAGGCACTAGTTTGAGTGATTTTGCATTTGGTTCTATTGCTTTTATGGTGGCACTCGACTTGAACGAGACACCACGATTTTCACTTCTACCGCCATTGCCATTTGCTAAATACGTATTTCCAAGATTATCTTCAATCGTTTCAAATTGTACTGAAACGTGAGGCCATTTTTTCAAAATGTTTTCTTCTTCTACCACTGATTCAAATTCAATCACTGTGGACATTTCATTCTTTTCTAATGAGGATACCACTACCGTAACTCCGTGATTTGTCACAGATTGATTAACTACCTGTATTTCATTATCAAGCTTTGTGAGAGTAAAGTTGAATTCCCAATCACCGGAAATCTCGGTATTAGTATCTTGATTGATAAATGTTTTTGGCTGCCAATTCACTTCGATTTGATCCGGTGCAGTATTATCAAAATGAGGTGTTATGTTTTCAATTCCCACATACGTCGTGTCATTAATTTTACGTATCGAGCTGGAACCACTCATTCCACTCGAACCTTCAATATCAAAACGATCGGAAGTATGTGGGTTAGATCCTAAATCAACCTCTGTTTCAATCGCATATGAAACAGTTAGTGATTTACCATCATACACTGCATTTTCAATCATAACGGAAGCATCATTACTCACTTGTGTATGACCAATTTCAGTGGCGAATTCACCATAGTTCTCGTATATGGAATTTTCATTATCAAAATAGCTGATGATATTTTGCATAAACGGAATTTGAGAAGCAACCGTTGGAAAAGTAAAGCTCATAGTGGTAACTGCACTTATCACAATTATCGCCGCTACAGTAAGACGACTTACGTGCATGAAACTTTTTCTCTTATGACTTTTCGTAAGAACTTGGCGTTTAATAGCTGTCTTCCTGGAATCAGATACATTCACTGGTTCAATCGTATCTACATCTAAATCTAACCATTCTTTATAGTTTTCGGTCATATGAATCGCTCCTTCAACTGAATTTTCGTAGCCAGTTTTTTCTTTCCTCGATATAGTCGGTTTTCAACCGCTGCTTTTGATAAATGAAGTGCATCCGCAATTTCCACGTTAGATAGCTGTAGATAAAATTTCATCATGAATATATCGCGATCCAATTCTTCTAATTTACTAATCGCAAGCAACAGGTCTTGATTTTCTTCTTTTCTAACTAGCTGTTCTTGCACATCTTCACCTGATGATTTTTGCACCAGTAAATCATCACCCTGTTCACGGGCCTGTTGCTTTTCAAGTTTTCGAAATATGTCTATTGCCTTGTATTTCGTCATCATACCAATCCACTTTTTAAAGTCTTCAGGTTCCCCTTTAAATTGACCCGCATTTTGCCATACGGCTAAAAAAACATCATTTACACAGTCATCTATAGCATCCTTGCTAATTCCAGAAAGAACTTTATAAGCAACTGCATTTACTAAAGATGAATAATGTTCGATTACATATTCAAGTGCATCTTCTCTTTGTTTTTGAAGAAGTCTAACAAAATTTTTAGAATGACATCGCATGCTTTAATCTCCTTTATTCATTCGAAAAGCTTTTCATTAACTATATCGAAACTTGTCTAATTAAACTCTCAATCTTTTTTATATTTCTTTAGTCAAATTATCCGTGAATATTATTTTCAGTTTCTAATACACTATACAAACCACTTATTGACTTATCTGGTCAATAAGAATAACATTGAATTGACTGATGTGGTCAAAACAGATTTTTGTATGGAGGCCAAGTATATGTATTCTAAATTTTTGAATGTTGAACCCGAGAAACAAGAGCGCATTATTAATGCAGCAAGCAAGGAATTTTCTCTCAAAGGCTATGACAATGCCTCAACCAATGAAATTGTAAAAGAAGCAGGAATTTCTAAAGGGTTGTTATTCCATTATTTCACGAATAAAAAAGGATTATTTTTATTTCTGTACGATCATTTACAAGATTTATTTATCAATAAAATTTACCAAAAAATTGACTGGAATGAAAAAGATATCTTCGTAAAATATCAACAAATCACCTTGCTCAAATTCGAATTGTTTAAACAGTATCCAGAAACTATTAATTTCATCAAGGTAGCCTACTTAGAGACTTCAAATGAAGTAAAGGATGATATCGCACTCAGACATAATGAGTTGATTGCTTCAAGTTATCAAAAGCTGTTTACGGATTTTGATCATTCTAAATTTAAAGATGGTATTGACCTTTCTAAAGCTGTTCAAGTTATTTTTTGGACGATGGAAGGCTACGCCAATCAGCTACAAGCAAAATTCAAGTCCCTTTCAGTGGATCAGGTTGACACAGAAGAAATAGTAGTCGAGATGGAATTGTATTTGAAACTGTTGAAAGACGCGTTTTATAAGTAATTGACTAAAAATAGGGGGTTCATTATGAATGTCATTGAAATCAATAACCTAACGAAAACTTATGGTAAGGCACGAGGAATCAAGGATATTAGTTTTCATGTAGAAGAGGGAGAAATATTTGGTTTTATTGGACCAAATGGTGCGGGTAAGTCTACTACCATTCGAACCATTCTATCTCTCATCTACCCAACCAGTGGGAGTGCTAAAATCTTTGGAAAAGATTGTATCGAGTTCGCTCCAGAGATTGCAAAAGAAATCGGCTATTTGCCATCTGAAGTGTTCTACTATGACAATATGAAAGTAATTGACCTATTAAATTATTCCGCTAGTTTTTATAAAAAAGATTGTAAGAAGCGTATGAATGAGCTCATTGAGATCATGAATCTGGATGTAACGAAAAAGATTGATGACCTTTCTTTAGGTAATAAAAAGAAAGTGGGGATTGTGCAAGGACTACTCCATGAACCAAAACTAATTATTTTAGATGAACCAACGAGTGGACTAGACCCTCTGATGCAACAAAGATTCTTTGACTTACTGTTAGAAGAGAATAAAAAAGGTGCGACGATCTTATTTTCATCGCATATTTTAAGCGAAGTGCAGCGATTATGTGATCGTGTTGCCATTATTAAAGAAGGTGAAATTGTCACCGTTGAAAAGATTAGTAGCTTAAAAGAGAACAACTATAAGAAAGTGAAAATCGAAGTGAGCAACGAACTCGATAGTGAGTTCTTTAACATAACAGGTGTGAGCGATTTGAAAATGAAGGTCAACACCATTAGTTTCTTATTTAAAGGTGATATCAATACTGTCATGAGAAAAATTGCTGCAATTGATATTATCAATTTATGGGTAGAGGAACCGGAGCTTGAAGAAATCTTCATGCATTACTACGAAAAGGAGGACTAAACACGATGAATATGTATGTTCATGAGTTAAAGGCATATCGGAATTCAACATTCATCTGGTCGTTTTCTCTAGTTGCGTTAGTACTCCTTTTTATGTCTATGTTCCCTACGATTGCGGGAGACGTTGAAGAGTTTCAAAAGGTAATGGAAGGCTTTAATGAGGCAGTTAAGAACGCAATTGGTCTTAATGTCGAAAGCTTCGGATCCATTCTTGGCTTCTATTCCTATGTTTTTCTTTACCTGACTCTATGCGGTGCAATTCAAGCCATGAATATTGGCACGTCTATTGTGTCAAAGGAAGTCCGTGATAAAACAGCAGATTTTTTATTAACCAAGCCTGTATCTAGAAAAATGATATTAACTTCAAAGCTTTTAGCAGCATTAACCACATTAGTGATTACGAATATCGTATTTTTAGTAGCCGCTAGTATCATAGCTTCAATGGTTAAAATAGAAGACTATAGCATTCCAATCTTTTTAATGATTTCCTTCACATTGTTTTTTATCCAACTTATTTTTCTAGCAGTAG
>JBFELW010000248.1:0-4259 GCA_041551995.1 Paenisporosarcina sp. | reverse complement strand
TTTTCAATACATTGGTCTATGACTTCACGCGGAAACGGAGTATGTTCGCGCAACCATAATCGACCGGTTAAAAAGGCTTGTACATCATTCATGAGCATCCCTCCAGCTATGGATTGACCTCATTCCTACACCTCTATTTTAGACAATAAAAAACCCCGCGTCTATGCGAGGTTTCAGACTGTATATAAATTTTCATTTAACGAAATATAAAACAATCAAGTCACTGGAATCAGTGCCCATTCCTGCTTAACAAATGGAAATGGTGATTACCTATAATGCTCTAATATGGCGTTTAGAGAATTCTTAGACTTCACTCTATACCTTTATCACAAGATTTTTCACTCAGCTGTATCGCCTATGAAAAACACACTAGTGATCCGCCATTCGCCGTCTTCATTTGCGAAAACGGTTACCTGCCGACCTGAACGATCTAACTTAGCGCCCGTCGCCTCCTGTTCCATTGAAATTTGTAGTGTAGCAAATACTTGTGCCTGTTTCTCGTTATATTTAATTAACGTGATGTTCTCAGCCGTCCGATTCAATTTATACTCAGCAAACGTCTCTTCTACAAAAGTTTTTTCTTTATCGTAATCGAAGCCTTCAGGATCCTTAGCGATGACGGATAGATAAGTTTCTAAATCTTCTTCATTAAACGCCGTCATATATGTATCAAAAGCTGTTAAAATCGCTTGTCGCTCTTCTTTAGGCACATCCTTAGCTTCCTCAATTTTACCGCCAGCCATCTCAAACCCTACCCCAGACTGATCAGTAACACCATGCTCTAACGCACTGTTTTCACGGGCAGTTTCTCCATCATTGACAGAATCAGAATTCGTTTCAGCCTTATCATTGCTACAAGCCGTTAGCACTAGCATCATTGCTGTGAATAAAACCATATAATTAAATTTCATTAATTTAAATCCTCCTATTCGGTTATTTATTTTTGCACATTTTTTGTCGAAACTCAATCATTATTGACTTGTATACACGAAATGGACATGATATGTTGAAATTACCCCAAAAAATCTCCCAATATCTTCTAAAAAAGAAGTGCTCATTATCGACTTAGAGCGAATCGAACCAGCTGCTTTACAAGTATATCCTCGTATACTTAATCGATTACCCATTTCTCATCCCACAAGAAATGATATTCTATCTCGGCTTGATATGACACAAGCCGGTTTTCATGGCGAGTGTCAGGTAGATCATTATTTAAAACAAATTTCATTAGAAGAACCGTATGAGGTCTTCAAAGAAATTAATTTGAAATTGACGAGCCATTCGTATGTCTCCATCGACACTTTAATCATAACGAAGAAGTATGCATGTGTCTTAGAAATAAAGACGATTAAAGGAGCAATTATGTTCCAAGAACATCCCGCCCAACTCATTCGTGAATTAGACGGCGTTCTAACCCCATTACCTTGTCCTGCCCAACAACTTAGACGAAACATGAAACGGCTACAATATTGGTTTAAACAAAACAACATTCATTTACCTATCTTTGGATTTATCGTGCTTCCTTATTCTAAAACAAGAGTGGTTATTCCCCCAAAAACGACAAAGGTTCTTTTCGGCCGAGATATCGGTAATACCTTAGAAGAATTAGATGAAGTCAAACCTATTATTTCCCGGGAAAAGTTCGAAGAGATTATTGGTCAAATCAATAGTCGTAAAACCTTCTATATTCCTAAACCACTGATGATTAGATATCCAATTAAGATAGAGGAGATTAGGTGTGGATTAATGTGCAGCCATTGTTATCACACTGTTACACGTGAAAGACGATGCCCCAAGTGCCACAGGTCAACAAGAAATTGTAAAAAAGAAGCCATTGAAGACTGGTTGTATCTAATCAAAGACACAATAACCAATAACGAATGCCTAAATTTCTTGGGATTAAGAGACAAACATGCTGCTTCCTACTTGTTAAGAAGCCTGAATCTAGTTCCTGAACAGAAAGGGAAAAGTACATTTTACCGGTTAAATAAATTTGTGAGGTATTGATTATACTGAAAAGGATTTGGCTTCTGCCAAATCCTTTTCTGTTGTTGTTAGTGAGGAAGCTTTTGACCCGTAGCCAAAAGCTTTTTACCATCCAATCTCCTTGCACTCATCCATGAGCTGATCAAGTGTCACTTTTACGACAAAGTCCTCACTTTTTACGACAAACCACCTCAAAATTACGATAATCACCCAATTAACTACGACAAAGTCCACTCTTTTTACAACAAAGCATGCATCCCCACATATACAGCACACACCAACAAACAATAAGGAAGCTTTTGGCCCACAGCCAAAAGCTTTTAACATTCAATCTCCCGCACTACTCAATGTGCTGATCAAGTGTCACTTTTACGACAAAGCCTTCAATTTTTACGACGAACTACTGAAAAATTACGACAACCGACCCGAAAATTACGACAAAGCACACTCTTTTTACGACAAAGCATCCATTCTTCACACATACAGCACACACCAACAAACAATAAGGAAGCTTTTGGCCCACAGCCAAAAGCTTTTAACATTCAATCGCCTCGCACTACTCAATGTGCCGACTAAGTGTCACTTTTACGACAAAGCATTCACTTTTTACGACGAACCTTCTCAAAATTACGACAACCGGCCAAATAATTACGACAAAGCACACTCTTTTTACAACAAAGCATCCACCCCACCCCACCCCAGAGTATCCACCAAAACAAAAAAGCCCGCTCACTATTCGTGAGCGGACCATCATCTAACATATTATTATCGCACTTCAACCCAACCGTTTTTGATTGCAGTAACAACTGCTTGTGTACGGTCATTAACATTCATTTTTTGCAGAATGCTGGATACGTGGTTTTTCACCGTTTTTTCAGAGATGAACAACGTTTCACCGATTACGCGGTTACTTTGTCCGTCAGTAAGTAATTGCAATACTTCACATTCACGCTTCGTTAGTAAGTGGAACGGACGACGGATTTCCGATTGGTGGAAAGAGCCTTTGTTTTCACGTTCACTTAAGCGACGGAATTCAGATACTAAGTTTTTTGTAACTTTAGGATGTAAGTATGACCCTCCAGCTGCTACAACTTTAATTGCTTGTACGATAGCGTCAGCATCCATTTCTTTTAACATATAACCTAAAGCACCCGTTTTCAATGCATGCGTTACATATGATTCGTCATCATGGATGGATAGCATAATCACTTTAGCGTCAGGGAATCTCGCCATTAACTCGCCAGTAGCTTCTACACCATTTTTACGTGGCATATTGATATCCATTAAAATGACATCAGGTGTATTTTGTTCGTACAACCCAACAGCATCACTGCCATCTCCACCTTCTGCTACTACTTCAAATGAATCTTCAAAATCTAATATTCTTTTCACGCCTTCGCGGAATAATTGATGGTCATCAATGATTATAATTTTTGTCATAGTTAGTTCCTCCTATGTAAATGCATTCTTATATGTCTTTTCCCTCTTTTAGTGGTATTCGAAACATCATAGTAGTTCCATTTCCTGGTGTTGACTTCACAATCATTTCACCTTTTAGTAAATCTATACGCTCTCGCATACCTAAAAGACCAAAAGATGAGTCTTGAACAAGCTTGGGATCAAAACCGATACCATTGTCTTTCACCAGTATGTTCACTACGTCATTTCTCCATTCAACCTTCACCCATATTTGTTTACAGGCACCATGTTTCATGGCATTATTGACCGATTCTTGAACTAACCGAAAAATCGCAACTTCAAAATTCGATTCTATTCTACGATCCTCACCCATGGATTGAAAATGTATTTCGCACCCCCTATTATACTCTTCGATAGTCGTTAAGTACTTTTTGAGGGTCGGAATTAAACCTAAATCGTCCAATGCCATTGGCCTCAAGTCATATATAATTCGTCGCACTTCTGATAGAGCGTTTCGAACCATGACTTTTAGGTCTGTTATTTCCTCCAGTGCCTTTTCAACACCTTTTTCGCGGTACGTTCTTTCAATCAAGTCAGATCTAAGCAAAACGTTTGCCATCATTTGAGCTGGACCATCATGGATTTCCCGTGATAATCTCTTACGTTCCTCTTCTTGAGCTTGAATAATTTTTAAACTAAAGTCTTGTTTTAATTTAGCTGTTTCAAGTGCCTGTCCAACATTCTTTAAATCGGACGTTAAATAGTTCATTACTACATTTACTTGAGTAACTAGCTGATCAGCACGCTGAATTGTCTCAAGCAACCTTTGCAATCGTCGTTCTAAATCATCACGT
>JBFELW010000247.1:0-4300 GCA_041551995.1 Paenisporosarcina sp. | reverse complement strand
AAGTGTGTAGTAATACACGGGATTTGGGATACCGATCATTTCGGAATAAAGTAATAATAAAAATAAATCATCTTCATCCCTTAATTCCCGTGCAATTTCTTGACGATGAGGCATACTGAGAACTTCTTCATAAAATGCAATAAGTGTTTTTACTTTTGATAGCATGACATCTACTCCTTTCATTTAAATAAGAAAAGGGATCATTAATTCATGATCCCTTTTATATTTTAAATTCCTACGCTATTTATTAATCCATATCCATCTTGGCGTTTGATTTATCTCTTAATGCCGAAACAGCTGTCATTAGAATCCACAGTGCAAAACCGAATATGATTGCACCGAAAACAAACAGTAGCATATTCGAGTTGCTACCAAACCAAGACCACTGGAATACCACCTGTTGGAACATAGCAGTCAGAGTCATAATTAGAAGGAAAATCATCGGAATTAGGGTCACCATATAATTTCGACCTAGTCGTTTCAACCATATAGAGATGAGCAATAAACTGATGCCCGCCAATAACTGATTCGCTGTACCAAATAGCGGCCATAATAGATAACCACCTGATCCAAAACCATTTGGACCTTCAGGTAATAGCACAAGAGCAGCACTCGAAGCGACTGCAAGTGAAGTGGCCACATGTGTTTTTGCTAAAACTGGCATCTTGTATTCAACACCTAATTCAGCAATGATATAACGCATTAAGCGGACAGATGTATCAAGTGTTGTTGCAGCAAAGCTGATGACAATAATCGATACAATCGTTGTAGCAACGGCTGTTGGAATCATAAGTCCTGTAGCTAGGTTGGCAGCACCCTCAATGAAAGTACCTAACCCAGCACCACTTGATGCTTGGAAACTACTATATCTTTCTAAAAATGCCTCTTTGTTAGGGAAGAATGTGATAACGGCGATGATTGAAATTAAAGCCAAAACCCCTTCACCAACAGCTCCTAAATAACCAACAAATCGTGCGTCCGTCTCTTTATTTAATTGCTTAGAAGAGGTTCCAGACGATACAAGACCGTGGAATCCGGATATCGCACCACACGCAATCGTAATAAATAAAAGCGGCAACCAAGAAACATCTGTTGTTGCATTCGTAAGCGGTGCCGTAATTTGAGGGTTTGTGAATAATAAACCGATATATAAAATCCCTAAACCAACAACTAACTGATGTGAATTAATGAAATCTCGCGGTTGTAATAGTTTCCAAACGGGTAAAGTTGACGCAATATATACATAGACCATCAAAATGATAATCCAGATAAAGAAAGCCGTAGATATAGCTCCTAAACCGAATAACCCTGCCCCTTCAGCTCCTCCCATGTAAGACACGAGGTCAATTTGCAAGAATCCATAATTACTTGCTAAGACAGCCGTAAGGTACATAACTCCAAGTGCAATTAAAGAAGGAATTAACATTTTTTGTTTGCGTTTATAAACGGCATGCCCTATCCAAACTGCTAACGGAATTTGAATAAAGATGGGTAAAACACTGGCAGGAAATTTAATAAATAAGTTTGCAATGACCCATGCAAACACGGCATTCACCATTAATACGAGAATGAGAATAATGAACAAAAATAAGATTTTAGCCTTTTGACCAATTAAACGGTGAGCTAATGTCCCAATTGATTGCCCCTTGTTTCGCACTGATAAAACCAAGGTTCCAAAATCGTGAACACCCGCTGCGAAGATTGTTCCAAAAACTACCCAAAGTATGGCGGGTAGCCAGCCCCAATAAACAGCAATGGCCGGCCCAAGAATTGGTGCAGCCCCAGCAACTGAAGTGAAATGATGTCCCCATAATACGAACTTATTCGTAGGAACAAAATCTACATCATCTTTGAATCGATGTGCCGGTGTTACATAATTAGGGTCAAGTCGAAAAATTTTCTCTGCCAAAAACTTTGAATAAAAGCGATAACCTAGAATGAAAATAAAAAGACCAATCGATGCAACGGCAATAGCATTCATAAAGTTTTCCTCCTCCTTCATTTGTTTTAATATCTATCGTTATTTCATAAAGCACACTACTCACGTAATAGATTAATAGAATCTATGTAATCGCTTTCATTTGTATGACACTTAAAGGACAAGATTTATAAAATAGAATATTTAATTCGCTGATCTTTGTTTCTCATAAAGAGCTAGTTTGGTATAAATCGTGTCTAAGATCGGAACAGACAGACGATGTTCTCTTGCTTTTTTAATTAAGAATCCTTGTAAGTGTTCAGCTTCTGTTGGAAGAGACTTTTCCATATCTCGTTGCATAGAAGATTTCATACCACTTTTCAACTCACAAATTCGGTTAAATTGAATTTCGGCAATATCGTTCGTAATAGGGGCTTCTATTTTTTTCATAACACTTGAAATCTCGTTTAATAAAGCAAGGATGATTCGTTTCCCCGACTCCAGTTCAGTAATCGGACCAATTGGGGATTCCATAAGAGACGTAACTCCTGACATGGCAGTAATGAATGCATACTTATGCCACATATCCTGATTAATATTTTCACTTAAGACAAAATCAGCCTTTGTTCCTTTGAACGTCGACTCCAACCATTCAATTCGAGGGGTCTTTTCACCCGTTTTTTCTCCGTATACTAGTTGGTTCATTGGACTCGGTTGAACGACTGTTCCATTTGCATCAAGTGTTGTCTCTATAAAACACAAACCACCAATGACAGCATCCTCACCAAATGCTTCTATTAGTTCATCTACATGGGAAACACCATTTAAAAGGGGTAACACCATCCCGTCCTTTTTTAAGTGAGGACGAATATCATCTATAGCTCCATTTAATTGATACGATTTCGTTGTAATCAAGATTAAATCAAACTTTTCCTCATTCTCACCAGAAAGGATCATGGGAGGCATTATGTCAAAATTCCCGTTTATACTTTCAATTTTTAAACCTGTTTTTTCTAACTGTTTTTTTCTTTTCTCTCTCACCAAAAATGTAACGTCTTCGCCTCTTTCAAGTAACCTCCCACCAAAGTAGCCACCAATCGCACCTGCACCCACCACAAGAATTTTCATATTCCACAACCTTTCTTCTACTATCATTCTATTAATTAACGCCGGTACCTATTCCTTCTAATCATTGCTCTATTTCCAATCATTCACTATCAATAGAAGCAGCTTATGGTAAACTTTTACTATCATAATTTACCAAATGATAAGAGGTGTATTTTAAATGGAGTGTATAGGGTGTAAGTTAGCGAATAAAATGGAACCAGTCCATGTGGTGTTCGAGGATGAGTATATATGTTGTTTCTTAGATCACGAACCATATAATGAAGGTCATGTTTTAATTTTGCCTAAGAAACATATTTATGATGCTGATGAACTTGATGAAGAAACAGCGAAGTCAATTATGAATGCATCTATTCTGATATCAAAAGCACTAAAAAGTTTGTTTAAACCTGATGGAATCACCATTTGCCAAAATGGTGGAATTTTCAACGAGATCACACATTATCATATGCATGTTGTACCTAGATACAAACATCAATCATTCGCCACTTTCTATTTAGAAGATGAACCTGTCATTATTGAAGAGGAAGCCAAGTTAATTGAGACAAAAAGAAAACTTAGTAATGCTATTAATGACATCATCAACTAAGTGGTGACCTAGATCTTATAAACCAATATAATATAGTTATTTTAAAAGAATGCCCACTCATATAAACGATTCTCTTCCGAGGTGCAATGACTTAAAATACAACACAACAAGACTATCAACTCGCACGCTGCAATAATATTCTTTGTACAGATGCTTGGCGGGCATTTATGACATACGCAAAAGAAAAAGGACTTGAGCATTATCGGTTTAAATCTGATGGTTTGGAACGAGTTAGAGGTGTTTTTCATATCCAAAATGTGAATAGTTATCACAGGCGATGACTTATTTAATCTTCTTGAACTTAAACGGAATAAGGGAACTCCGAGCTAATACGGAGTTCCCTTATATATTATATAAAATCAACATTATCATTTAAAAATAAAAAACGTGCAGAAGGAAGAAATTTCTCCTTATGCACGTTACGTATTTTTATAAATTACTCTATTCGATTGATAGACAGAGCCTACATCAATTAGCCTAATAAATCACCAAGTATATCTGTCATTGATTTTTTTCGTTTGTGATTCGGTGGATACCCATCTTTTGAATACTTAGAGTCGGACCCTCTGTCATAATCGCTTCTAGAACTTTCTCGACTATCACGATATTGGCGATCATCTTTTTCATATGACTGGGTATAGGATTTTTGATCTTCTCTTAATCCTGTT
>JBFELW010000246.1:0-4314 GCA_041551995.1 Paenisporosarcina sp. | reverse complement strand
TCACCGCTTGTTTCACGTGCTAGAACCACACGATGTAAGCCTTCTTCTTTCCAATACTGAACAGCTTTCCAATTTGAGAGGGATTGTTGCGTACTTAAATGGATTTCAAGTTTTGGCGCATCAGTTCGACACGTCTCAATGATAAGTGGGTCCGCAACAATAATTCCTGTTACTCCAGCCGACTCAATATCTTGTAGATAATCACCTAGTCCAATCATGTTTTCATTATGGGCGAATATATTAGTGGTTACATAAATTTTGGCTCCATGCTCATTAGCGAACAACACTGCATCACGCATTTCATCTATTGAAAAGTTTCCTGCGTTGGATCGTAATCCAAATTCACGTCCACCAATAAATACAGCATCTGCACCATAGCGAATGGCTATCTTTAATTTTTCTAAATCTCCTGCGGGTGCAAGGAGTTCTGGTTTTTTTACAATGACTCGTTTTCCATCAATGATTTCACTAATACGGTCATGTTGCAATATTGCCATTTGAATCCCCTTTTCATTAATAAACAGTTTCTTTAAAGAAGAATCCGGTATCAAGCGGGCGAAGTTCCGGTTGAATTTCTTCAATTTGAGTTAATAACTCGTTTTTAATCGATTTGTACGTATCTGTTGATTGCATATATGCATCAATTGCTAGTCGATATAGGTTGGTCACTTTCGTTACATAATTCGCATGATGTAGTACACCATCAATTTTAAATGAGTCAATACCCGCATCTATTAACTCATCTAGTTCATCAATCATACAGATATCGTTCGGACTGAATATGTGTGTTCCATTTACATCTTCAAAGATTGGATACTTATTTTGTCGTTCTTTGTCATGCAGAAACATATTTTTTTTATCTTTACGATTTTCAATTTCCATCGCCTTTTCTTGATACAAAAAGTAATTTCCGATTAAAGGTCGTTTCGATTGAAACATACATGTCATACCATGAATTTGAACCTCAATAGCAACTTTAGCGTGTTCTTTTACTTCTAAGATTTCCTCTAAACTCAATTCGCGAGCTAATACTGCCCTGTTTGCACCACGTTGTCCCCAGTAATTCGCCGTATACCAATTTGTTGCAGTAGTTTCTGTATTCCAGTGTAGGGGTGTAGTTAAGTTAGCTTCTCTTTTTATCATGACTACTGCTGGATCTCCAAAGAGGATACCATCTACTTGAAGTTCTTCTAATTTCTCCATATACGGTCGTAAAGCGTCTACACTCTCATTATGGAATAATGCATTCATTGCGACATATACTTTCTTATTCGAAGCATGTGCAATTTTTACAGCTTGCTGAATATCTGCAATTGTAAATTCACCTGCTAGACGTAAACCAAATTGTTGTTCTCCAATAACGAATGCATCAGCACCAGCTTCAATTAATTCAACTAAGTGATTAACAGAAACTGGAGTAACTACTAATTCAGGCCTTTTCAAAAATAATCACCTCTTTATACTTATCGTTATACCATCACCTATTGGAAGGAATGTAGTTTCATATTCCTCATGGCTCATAATCCATTTTGTAAAAGCTTGTAAATTTCTGACCATCGTTCTTTTTCTTCTAGGAACTTCCATGAGATTGACTTCCGTTAACCCACGCATCAGCATATTATCACAATAAATAACACCACCAGAAGGAACGAGTGGTGAATACTTGTCAAAGAAACGCTGATATTGTCCTTTAGCAGCGTCTATGAACACTGCGTCATACGTAATTTCATCTAAGTCAAACAAGTTAATTTCTAAAGCGTCACCTTGTATTAATTGGATGCGCTTTTGAAGGCCTGCCTGACGAATATAGTCTCTAGCCAATGAAGATCGATTCTCATCCTTCTCTATGGTTGTGATAAAAGATTGGGGTAGAGTATATGCCATTCTTATACTTGAATATCCAATTGCAGAGCCAATTTCCAGTATACGAGACGGGTTCTGTAAGCGAAGAAGCTGTAACAATGATTCGATAGGCACAATTTCCATGATTGGAATATGATGTACCCGTGCGAAATCTTCCATTTGCATCAAAAAATCTGATCTATCATTAATATGTGATTCAATGTAGGATTCAGTTATCCTCATGTAAATTTGACTCCTTTTACGTACAAAAATTACACTCAATAATAGCATACAAAAAGAAGGAAAGCGACTGGCTTTCCTTCCTTTTCACTTAGTTTATATCCTTATCGTAAATGTTTTTCAATATTTGCTAAATGTTCTTCATAAGTATCAGCAAAATAGTTTGTCCCACCAGAATCCGCTAAGAAAAATAAGTAGTTTGTATCGGGTGCATTTAGCACCGCGTCAATTGACTCTCTTCCAGGATTCGCAATAGGTCCAGGTGGTAACCCTTGGATCTGATACGTATTGTATGCATGCTCTTTGTCCTTATCATTAGCGATGTTATTTCGATCACCTTCAAATGCATAAAGAACAGTTGGGTCAGTTTGTAAAGGCATACCTGATTCTAAACGATTTAAGAAAACACTTGCTATCATTTCACGGTCAGTAGAAGCTGATGCTTCTTCTTCTAATAATGATGCGAAGGTTAATAGCCAGTGTACTGATTTTTCTTCCTCAGCTAAAATTTCTGCATACGGCGCTGTAACAGCTTTCGTTGAATTTAACATTTGTTCAACTATTGACTTTAAAGAAGGCTTTTCTTCATAAAACGAATATGTAGCAGGGTACAAATATCCTTCAAGGGCATATCGTACATCTTCACCTTTAACTTCTTCTGTTAATATTGTTGGAAACTTTCCAATCATCTCATCGATGAAATCTGGACTTCTAACAAGTTCAAGAAACTCATCCGCTGTATAATCCGTTCTTTTTTCTATAACATTAGCGATTTGATTAAGAGTCAAACCTTCTGGAACATTCATACTAAAAACGGGTTCACGATAAACTTTCCCTGTTTTTAAACTCTGAATTAATTCATCGAGTGTCATAGCTTTTGTTAACTTATATTTACCTGCTTGGAAGTCGGATTCATTATTAAACTTTGCATAGTATTTAAAAATCCGAGCATCATGAATAATTTCATTTTTTTCTAGCTGTGCTGCAATTGAGTCGAGATTTGAACCAATTACAACTTCTACTGGTATCACTTCTTCTGATTTCTCATCAACTGGTTGTAAAGCAGTTTTTACATACTCGTATCCACTGTACCCTAATAGAACGACAGCTAGTAAAGAAATTAACACAATTGTAAGTACAATTTTCCTTACAACTTTCACTTCTTTTTTCTTTTCTTTCATACGATTAAACATAATATCTTTTTTAGTTTCTTTTTCCACGGGTTTCCCCCCTCTATCTGAAACTTATTATACTAGAATTTGAGACAAAAGAAAAAGGTGGAATGATTTACATCATTCCACCTACGAAGATATAGACTTTATTCTTCTTTTTCTTCTTCCTCTTCTTCTAACTCTTCATCTTCTAAGAATGTGTTTAACATTTCTTCGATCATTGCCCACTCTTCATCCGTTTCAATCGGTTCAAGTTCTCCATCTTTACCATCTTCAGATGGGATAAAAGAAGAAGCATGAATTTCAATTTCTTCATTCTCATCTTCTTCTGCACCTATTGGGTAATAAAGTACATAAGACTTTTTAAATTCATCTGATTCAAATGTGAAAAGTATTTCGCATAATTGCTCATTTCCATTATCGTCTATAACTGTTATGTTCTGTTGTCCGTGTTCCATTCCAATCACCTCATATTAGATTTGCTGTCAAGATAGCCTTGTAAAATCATGACCGCAGCCATTTTATCAATCACTTGCTTTCTTTTTTTACGACTGACATCAGCTTGAATCAGCATGCGTTCAGCCGCCGCAGTTGTTAGTCTTTCATCCCATAAGAATACCGGCCTATTAAACGTAGTTCGTAGCAAATCTGCATACTTTTCGGATGCTTCTGCACGTGGACCAATGCTGTTATTCATATTTTTTGGATAACCAACTACAAAAGTAGAAACTTCATGCAATTTTACAAGTTCCCCAATTCGACTAAGGCCAAATTGTTCGTTGCTTTCATCAATTTTGATGGTTTCGATTCCCTGGGCTGTCCAGCCGAAAGCATCACTTATCGCGACACCTACTGTTTTAGAACCAACATCTAGCCCCATTATTCTCATTTTTAAGCCTCATTATTCTTCTTAATGTAGAACTTAACAAGCTCTTCAATAATTTCGTCTCGCTCTAGCTTGCGTATTAAATTTCTTGCTTCCTGGTGGCGAGGAATATATGCCGGATCACCCGAAAGCAAATAGCCGACGATTTGATTGATTGGGTTGTACCCTTTCTCT
>JBFELW010000245.1:0-4324 GCA_041551995.1 Paenisporosarcina sp. | reverse complement strand
CTTTCTCTTTGGACTTCCTAGTAGCTTCTACGATATCCTCTTCTTCTGCAAATTCAGCTTGTAAGTCCGTGCGTTGAAAATAACCTCTTTCTTCCTTCACAGAGGGATCCTTTTCAAAAACTTCATCCTTCATATATCGATGGAAGAATAACTCGCCCATTGTGATAATAAGTGCAGATATAAAAGAAGCAGTTCCTAACGGCATAGGTTCAACAAATAGATAAGACCCGACTAAGTAGATTCCAAACAGAACCAGTATAAAATCAGTAATGGATGCATAAACATTGCCTATGTTTGGTAACACAAACACATCTCCTATATATGAAACACCTGTTAGTAAGATACTTGTAATTAAGATATTAAAAAATGAAACTCCATAAAACCAACCTAACACAATCCATAAGACTGCTGTAATCATTATAAATTTAATTAATAATGCTCTGATATACATTGGTATTGGCTCCTTTCTAATTTTCAGGTCATCAATTATCATAACCACTTTTGTGCTTTTAATTCTCACACCCTTTGTTTTTCTAACTGTATAAAGTTTTGACCAAACTAAAAAGCCCGAAAATCTTCAATAGATTCACGGACTACTTCAGAACATATAAATTTAAAATTAATCCTTTTTCTTTTGCCCGACAAATTGAATAACATGACACAAGCCTTTGTGCAGTTCCCCCTCACTTCGGACAACTTCACCCATGAAAAAATGCACAATATGCCAATCTTTAAAGGTTTGCAAAAATTCTTCTGGTGCATATAAAAGATCCAAATCCTTCGGACCACCACTATTATATGGAATTTGATGGACAGAATACACTTCTGCTAAGAAATACCCGCCTGGTTTCACAGCTTCTTTAATACTCTGTAATGTTCGATGACGTAAATCTTTTGGGAAATGTCCAAAAACACATACAAGTTCATCCCACTTATTTTTTTCCCATGACGCTTCATTTAAGTCAACTAGCTCAGTTTTAACGGATACATATCTTTCCTCAGCTAGCTTTTTAGTTTTTTCCAGCCCCGATTCAGCATAATCCCAAGCTGTCACGTTCATTCCCTGTTCTGCTAAAAAAGTTGCATTACGTCCTTCACCTTCTGCAATCGTCAAAGTATTCCCTGATAATTGCAGCTTGTTATGTGCTTCTGCTAAAAATTCATTCGGTTCGGTTCCATAAATATATTTCTCTTCTTGAAATCGTTTATTCCAATGATTCATTATTGTCCATCTCTCCTCTGTGTTGAAGTGTGTTTTTAACTTATCTAATAGGTAACGTATTTTTAAAAATATAGGTTTAATACACCTCAGTCAACTGCTAAGCCTTTTTTAAAACCACTGGTTATTATGTCCCATTCTATGCCACCTTTGTTTAATTACCTTAGATGAGTGGTATACCTACTCTAAGAAACAATATTGGAGGGATTATCATGACAGTAAAATTAACAGTAGAAAATGCATTACAAGCGAAAACAGAAATTGAAAAATTAGAGACGCAAGGATATACACATGATGATATTTATATCTTCGCGCATGACAAAAATCGTTCGAAGAACATCACTGATGCCCTAGATATAGAAAAAGTTGGTATGAAAGAACAAGGTTTCCTTGATAGCATGAAAAATATGACCAGTTCACGTGGAGATGAACTTCGTGCTAAAATGTCTTCGGTTGGTCTATCTGATCAAGAAGCAGAGCAATACGAAAAAGAACTCGACACTGGAAAACTTGTTTTGATCGCTTACAAAAAATAATAGCAGCAAATCATCAAGGTCATCTTCGGTCATTGCCGGAGATGACTTTTTTATTACGAGAACTTTTATCCCTACATTCCTTAACGAAACATTAACAAAGCACAGTTATAATGGACTTAAAAGAGTGTGCTTTTATGAATGATATTGGATTATTTTTCGCTCTAACAGCGGGTATACTTTCTTTTTCTCGCCCTGTGTTTTCCCTTTATTGCCAGCTAACATAACCCATCTAACAGGCGGCAAAGTTGAAGATGCTAAATTGCAAGTTAGTCGATCCAAACTTTACTCGAGATCAATTGGATTCATTATTGTTTTAGCCTTATATTTATATCCCTTGGTGCTTCCACTAGCTTTGTTGGGAACTTATTGACGAATTACCCGGATAATCATTACGCAAATAGCTGGTATACTTATTATTATATTTGGTTTACAAATGGCTGGTCTGCTCATCAAACACTTTGTTACAAGGGGTTTTCCTATTAAGTGCTTATTCACTTGAAATGGCAATTCCATTCTTCATTATCTCTATTATTATTTCTTATTCATTAAAAACGATTAGAAAATCAACTAATACTTAGGAAAACTTGCGTTTGTTAATGGAATGATAATGATACTGTTAGGCTTCCTTGTATTAACGGGGCAAATCCAGAAGCTAAGTGCTTGGTTGTCAGCTTATAGTTTATTTCATATTTAGAAAAGGTGAAGAAGTATGAATCAAAAAGACCTAATAGGAAAATCAGTATTAATTGTCGAAGACGATCCGAAAATTCGTAATCTTTTAAAAATATATTTAACTAAAGACGGTTATGAAGTAATAGAAGCAGTAAATGGATATGAAGCTAAGGATAAAATTATACAATTTGACCCTTGTATTCTTGTATTGGATCTCATGTTACCTGGAATTAGTGGTGAAGAAATATGTCAATGGGTACGTGACGATTTAAAAAACATGATGCCAATCATAATGCTTACAGCAAAAGCTACTGAAAAAAATCGAATTCAAGGATTTAAATTAGGAGCAGATGATTATGTGGTTAAACCTTTCAGTCCTGCAGAGTTAATGGTAAGGATTGAAGCAGTTCTTAGGAGAACGGCAAGTCGTTGTGGGAAGCTTAGCTTTACTGGATTTACGATTAAACCTGCAAAAGGTGAAGCGTGGATACACGGCGAGCAACTTGAATTAACACATTTCGAATTTAAACTCCTTCATACGTTTATGCAACATCCTAATCAGGTCTTATCAAGAGAGCAAATACTAAATTACATCTATGAATACAACCAAAAAGCAGTATTCGGAAGAACAATTGACGTTCATATAAAAAACTTACGAGATAAAATTAAAGAAAAAACACCAAAAGATTATATACAAACCATAAGAGGAATGGGGTATAAATTTGTGGGCATTTAAAAAACTATCTTACATATCAAAACTGGTAGTTATAAATAGCCTTGTCATACTTCTTGTCATTTTTCTTGCAGGCTTGTCGGTTAAGGATTATGCCTGCTTTTTGGTCACTACAGAAAATATAAGTGGACAAACCTTTGTCGAAACTTTAAACGGTTTTCTTTGGAAGGTAAGTATTATTGCTTTTATTGTTGCAAGCTTGTTTCACTATGTAACAGTGAAGAAAATGGTAGACCCTATTAAACAGCTGTCCATAGTTGCGAAAGGGATTAAAGAAGGTAAAACCCCAACCAAAATTGAGACCACAGCTTCTGGTGATCTAAAAGAATTGATTGCAAACTTTAATTCGATGTCAGAAACTCTCGCCTCAGTTCAGGAACAACGGGAAGAGATGCTTCGGGATATCGCTCACGAGCTTCGCACACCATTAACAAATATGAATGGCTACCTAGAAGCTCTGCAAAACGAAGTTATTGAAGGAAATCCTCAATTGTTTGGTTCACTATTAGAGGAATCCAAACGAATTACACGTATTGTCGATTTAATAACAGAAATGCATACCTGGAACAATGGAATTTATTTTTCAGAAATACAGTTAGAGAATTTAGAAATAAATAAAGTGCTAACAGAATCTTTGACTGCCTTCCAACTAAGATTACAGAACCACTTTTCAGTGATTCACCAAAACATTGATGAGGCATACATACTAGGAAGTCAAGATGGTCTCATGCAAGTAGTTGGAAATATTCTTCAAAACATAATTGATTATAATACCGGCAAAGAACTAATTGTAAACGGGTTTGGAAATGATGGAAAGTATAGAATCACTTTCACTCATAACGGAAAATTTATTGACCCTGAAAAGAAAGATTTAATCTTTGAACGTTTTTATCGACTTGAAGAGTCAAGAAGCACAAAGTCAGATGGTGCAGGTTTAGGCCTAGCGATTGCGAGTAGTATTATAACTGCTCACAATGGAACCATTGGCGTAAAAACGGATGGCTATCACCATACATTTTGGATTGAAATTCCTGAATCTGATATAAAAAAATAACGATCTTAATCGTTCCTTGTCAATAAGAATTCATACTTTTATGGGTGCCCACCTTGTAAGGCAGAGATGCCTCATATGCAAGAATTTTATGAGAATAACGAACAAGGTAT
>JBFELW010000244.1:0-4327 GCA_041551995.1 Paenisporosarcina sp. | reverse complement strand
CTCATTTGTCTGTTGCATCAAATTATCTTATATCTTTTAATACCGTTTCCCTCGAACCTATCTGGATCGAACATAAGCTCTGTACCCGAGTAACTGAGACTCATGCTGAATTTATCGTTAAAATGAAACCGATTAACATTATCAAAAAGTCTTTGCTTTTCTATGGTACGTCATACAAACATGCCACTTTCTTTTCGAAAGAAGCAATAGGAAACCTACATAAGATTCCTATTATAGTTTCACATGACTTTGGTCATCCATTAATCATGATGCCCACACTTTCACCTGAATCTGACGGTAATATTTGGATTTCATTTTCTGCAGTCGATTATTATTCACAAAATTCTATTGGTCAATGCTTAGTACACTTCACAAATACGAAAGTCATTCCAGTAAACGTTTCTTACTCCACGATGTGCAGACAGTTTGTTCTATGTCATTTCCTTACCAATCACTTTCAAAAAACTCGTCAACATATGCAACAGCCCTACATACAGCAAAAACCAACTTATTTACAGGGTCGTGTAAAGCCTAAACATTAAAAGACAATTCCCAAGGTCCTTCTTACAATAAGATAGGACTTTTTTTAATTCACCCGCTTCGTCATAATTAAATAAACCCCCAGCAGCTCTTCCACACGATTACGCAGTCGGACGTTTAAATATCGTCTGTGCTCTTCATAACCCCCATAAAAGAAGACATATTCAGTAAAGGTGTCATCGTGGTTACCACGAATGACTTTCATATTGTGTTGACGAAGATAGAGGCGTGTGTCTTTAAGCTCACTTTGGACTTCTTTTACAGCTTGATTAATCATGTCTACGTATGGTCTTTTCAATTTAAATGGACCTTTTTCAACGTTTTCACGATCTCTTTCTAAAATGGTGAGGACCATGGGCAGGTAAATCATATTTTCAAAATGGGGTAAACTTTCGGCTGGAATGAGTGGCATTTTTTCTCGCCTCCTTTAGAACGTTTGTTCGTGTTTTAAGTTTACCCTAATTACGAAAAAAAACAAGTGGTAAATATTATTCATTTTGATGTCAAATGCTTGTCCCATCTCACTTCAAGTCAACTTGGATGAAATTTAAATACGCCTACATTTCAGAGAGTCATTGTTAATGATGATTAAAAAAACCTCGTAAAATCCTTGAGTAACTACTATCTTAAATAACCTTACTATCACCCTAAAATATGATAAAAGCTGTCCCTCAAAGAGAAGGACAGCTTAAGTAATTTGGTTAGCCCATTGCAGGGCTTTATTGTAATACAGTCGAAGTTGGTCCTCCGAGACACCAATTTCATCCGAATATGCGTGAATATCCTTCCAGTTCAGTTTGTCAAATGCTACCGCAATGTCGAGGTAAACTGACATCTCTGTGATTTCAGAACCAGTTAATGTTTGAATGACGTGATTTGAAAATGGAAGATGTTGAATGATTTGATCGAATGGTCTTTGCAATAGTGCTTCCATGAGCGAAAACATACCCAATAAAAAATACTCTGATGAATTTGCTTGTTTTTTATGCTTTGCTAACAATTCACAGAATTTTGCCCGAAATAAAGACGAAGCTATCAACGCGTTACCACTGTATTGGAAATCTCCTCGTGTGCTCTCACGAAGTGCTAAAATATAAATCCATTTGTGCAACTCCGTTAAACCAAGGACGAGAATGGCATGTTTAATAGAACGTACCTTGTTCTTAGAAGATGATGCATTAATGAGTTTTAAAAGTTTATAGGCTAACGAGACGTCTTGCTCAATTAGGTCGGCAATCTGGCCGATATCGGCATTTTCTTCACTAATCAATCGAATAATACGGAAATATTGTACAATGTTCGTTGGAATTTCCATACTATGAATAATTTGAGGCTTTGAGAAAAAATATCCTTGAAAAAATTGATAGCCTGCCTCTTTAGCATGTTCAAACTCATCACGTGTTTCTACCTTTTCTGCTAACAACCTAATGTGAGGATAGTTCGATTTAATCCATTTTTCATTAAAGAGACGATCTTTAGCGTTTGTAGCAATAAAATCTACTTTAATAAAATCTATTAAACTAAAAAGGTCTTTAAATTCAATAAGATTATTCGTTAAAATAAAATCATCAAGAGCTATTTTATATCCCTTTCGCTTTAATTGACGGAGTTTGTCAATTAATACCGGAGAAATAGTTACGTTTTCTAAAATTTCAATAATGATAGATTTCGGATTAAAAGCATCAAAAATCGATTCATATAGTAAGTTTTCTGTAAAATTAATAAAACACGGACGACCATTTGCAAGTTCCTCAACCCCGATTGTTAGGAAGGAGTTTATCAGTACCTCTGTCGTTGCATAATCTCCATCAATATCAGGAAATATATTCATGTCGCCATTACGATAGAGCAACTCAAAAGCAAAAATTTTCTCCGTTCGATCGAATATAGGTTGACGTCCAATAAAAACTTCCATGTACTAGCCCTCCTATTTTTATATGTAATAGGAAAAGTATACCAACAACATTATAAAACACCTATACTTTTTTCCTATTACTCCTATTAAATACCCAAATGGAAGAAATAAAAAAGACACTAGACAAGATAATAAGTAGCAAATGATTAACCAAAATACTAAATAATAAGGTGCCCATGGTTAAAACAGCTAGTACACCAGATAACATTCTTGTTTGTAAACTCATTCTTTCCTCATACAAAGTTGCATCTCTCTTCTCCATATACTCTCTCATACGTGTTGGCTCATCCAAAAATGTCATCACCTTTTGTGGCAACATTCGAATAGATCCGGCGGCATTCATCACTAAACGTAAAGCGTCTTCTTTAGAAAACCCAGCTTCTCCCGTTTTTTGTCTAGTAGCCCATTCAATAATCCGAGGTCTAGCAATAGCGAGTAGGTCCACTTTAGGATCGAGAATATGAAGAACACCTACAAACGTAGAAACCGCTCTGCCAAAGAAAGCAAATTCTGCCGGTAATTGGACAGGTTGGGTTCTAACAATATAGCGCAAATCGTCAAGCAATCGATCGACCACAAAACTATCCATCTTCGTTAGCTCTTCAGACTCATAGGCAGACACTACCCTTGCAATTGAATCGCCTAATAATCGACGATCAGCATTTGGTAATAAAAAACGCAATTCTTCTAATCCATCAAGTACTTGGTCAAATTGTTTAAATATAATACCTTCTACAACCTTTAATATAGAACGAGAATCTGCTTGCGAAATTGAACCTACCATACCAAAATCAATGAGCACAATCGAACCATCAGCTTGTATCAATATATTCCCACCGTGTGGGTCGGCATGGAATTGCCCTCCATCTAATACTTGCTCCAAAAATAAACGAAATAGCCGATCAGACAAGTCATGACGATTCAAACCATGATGGTCAATAAACGCAAGGTTGGTAATTCGCGCTCCTTCAATCCATTCCATCACAAGTACTCGACGTGTAGAAAATTCCTCATAATAGATAGGAAAAGTCACGCCTGGCATATCTTTAAATCGTTCTGCGAAAGCACGACCAGTTCTAAGTTCCTGTAAGAAATTCAATTCAGCCCCTATAGTATCCACCATTTCACGGTAAATGAGATTGAAGTCGATTTGTTTACCAAACATCGTAAACCTCTTCGCAAGCCATATAACAATTTTCATTGAACGAAAGTCAGCTCGTAAAATCCGGTCAATATCAGGTCTTTGAATTTTAATTGCTATCGATGTTCCATCACGTAAAGTACCCTTATACACTTCTCCTATTGAAGCAGATGCAATAGGTTGGTCCGATAACTGTGCTAGATAATCTGTATGAGTTACATTCCATTCCTCTTCTAACATAGAAAGTGCCTTTTCTCTTGGAACAGCCGGTACACGGTCCGTTAAATCTTCTAATTCTGCCAAGAAAGAAGGTGGCATAATATCTGCTCTAGTTGACAAAAATTGACCCATTTTTATCATTAAACCGCCTAGCTTTAAAGCGGTTCGTTTATATTCTTTAGCTTGTTTCGTAACAAGCCGTTCCCATTTTTGATCTGTCGTAACTGTCCAGCGCCCTTTATATCGATGCTGAAAAAAAGTCACTTGAGTAAAAAACTTCACAGACATCCATACAATTCGAATAATTCTGTATAGTGCTAACCGTTCCATATCAAGCGCCTCCTTTTGACTTAATTATAGAGACTGATGGCGACAACGTACAAAAAGTGATATGTTTTGTAAGAGAAAACTTTTAAAATTGTGAACATTCTAAGGAGGATTCCATCATGGAGACCATTCGTTACGAACAAAATGGAAATCTAGCGATTATTACATTAAACCGACCTGAGTCT
>JBFELW010000243.1:0-4338 GCA_041551995.1 Paenisporosarcina sp. | reverse complement strand
CACCCGTTCCCATACCGAACACGGAAGTTAAGTTCTTTTGCGCCGATGGTAGTTGGGGGTTTCCCCCTGTGAGAGTAGGACGTCGCTAGGCACTAAGAGACCGGTACCGAAAGGTACTGGTTTTTTTGTGTTCTTTTTTAAGTGGTATATGAAAAGAGACTCCTCAAGAAGAACTTTTATCGCATGTGCTACTGATGCCACGGGCAAGAAAAGTAAGTAGGCAAAGACTTTCTCATCACTTTCATGATTCATGTATAATGAAACCATATTGTATGAACAAGGAAGTGTGAGATGGGAAAGAGACCAATAGTAGACCGAATGGTTAAGTTTTTTGATAGCAAACCAGTTTCATTTCATGTACCAGGGCATAAGCATGGATTATTATCAGAATTACCTCGTGCATTCCGAGATGTAATGAGGTTTGATTATACAGAGTTAAGTGGTTTGGATGATTACCACCATCCAGTAGAAGTGATTGATGAAGCACAAGCGCTTTTAGCAAAAGTTTATGGTGCTGTTAAAAGTTACTTTCTTGTAAATGGATCGACGGTGGGGAATTTAGCGATGGTGTACGCAGCATGTGCTGAAGGGGATACTGTTTTTGTTCAACGCAATGCTCATAAGTCTATTTTTCATGCACTAGAATTCGTTGGTGTAAATCCTATTTTCTTAACGCCCGAGTGGGATATGGAGACACAAACGGCAACGCATATTAATCTAAACACGTTCCGTTCTGCAATTGAACGATATCCAACAGCCAAAGCATTAATACTGACCCACCCAACTTACTATGGTGTGACAACTCCTGATTTGGTGAGTATAATCGAGCTTGCTCATGCTAATCATATACCGGTATTAGTTGATGAAGCTCATGGAGCACACTTTGTGGTTGGAGGGGAATTTCCACTATCAGCTCTTTATATGGGTGCAGATGTTGTCGTGCAGTCAGCCCATAAAACTTTACCTGCATTAACCATGGGTTCATACATACATATTCAATCAAACCGAGTACCTGCCGAAAAAATCAATCGATATTTACGTATGCTTCAATCAAGCAGTCCTTCTTATTTGTTATTAGCGTCTCTAGATGATGCTAGACACTATGTCGAAACCTACTCAGAAGGAGATCATAAGGCATTTATTCAAGCGCGAAAACAATTTATTGATGGGTTGAAAATGATTAAGAAGTTAGAAGTTATTGAAGTGAACGATCCATTAAAACTAGTGTTACGAGTCCGCGGATACTCTGGGTATGTCATTCAAGAACAGTTAGAACTACAAAGTATATATTGTGAGTTGGCTGACCCAAAGCAGATTCTTCTTGTTCTTCCGCTATTAAAGAGAAAACATAAATTCTCGTTTGCTGATATACGTATGCGAATAAAAGAAGCTGTCGAAAGTTTAGCAAATCAACCATTAAATGAAAGCAGTATTGATTACTCGCATCATTTACCTGCGCATTCAACCTTAGCGATATCATATAGAGATGGAACACAACGGAATACAGAGATGATTCTTTATACCAAAGCGATGGGACGCATATCGGCAGGAATGGTCATTCCATATCCACCAGGAATTCCTCTATTAATAAGAGGAGAAAGAATAACAACTATAAAATTAGAAATGCTTGCGGATTACTTGGCAAGTGGAGCAACGATACAAGGTGAACATAATTTAAGCCAAAAACAGTTGCTTGTTTTGGAGGAGGAAATACAATGAAGTATACAGGATTTTTTATAACGATTGAAGGGCCTGAAGGGGCTGGTAAAACTACAGTTATGAAAGATGTAGCTGAGAAACTTCAAGCTGAAGGATATGAGATTATCACGACACGAGAGCCAGGTGGTATTCGTATTTCTGAGAGAATCCGAGAAGTGATTTTAGATAATGATTTAATTGAAATGGACGGTCGAACGGAAGCCTTACTATATGCGGCGGCTAGAAGACAGCATTTAGTTGAAAAAATTGTACCAGCTCTTTCTGAGGGGAAAATTGTATTATGTGATCGATTTGTAGATGCTTCACTTGCATATCAAGGGCATGCACGAGGGTTAGGTATAGACGAAGTTCTCTCAATTAATGAGTTTGCCATTGGTAATTTAATGCCGAATCTCACATTACTGTTTGATTTAGATCCTGAAATCGGACTAAGTCGGATTGCCCAACATGATAATAGGGAGCTAAATAGGTTAGATGTTGAGAGTTTAAGTTTTCATAAATTAGTTCGGGAGGGGTATCAAGAGGTTATAAAAAGGTATCCTCACCGTATACATGTAATAGATGCCTCGAGGACGCAAGAAGAAGTGACTGATGAAGTTCTGAATGTTCTGAAAAAAACTCTCGTTTCACGTGTGAATTGATAGTTACATTCATGTTATAATAATAGGAAATAGTTCTTAATAAAGGGGTTGAGCTTATGAAGTTAATCGTAGCTGTTGTTCAGGATCAGGATAGTAACCGATTGTCTAATGCTCTTACAAAAGGTGACTTGCGAGCAACGAAATTAGCGAGTACGGGTGGATTTTTACGATCAGGAAATACTACGTTTTTAATCGGTACAGACGATGAATTAGTTGAGAAAGCACTGGGTTTAATTCGTGAAAACTGTCGTTCCCGTGAACAAATGGTTGCTCCAGTATCTCCCATGGGAGGAAATGCAGATTCCTACATTCCTTATCCAGTAGAAGTAGAAGTGGGTGGGGCAACAATCTTTGTACTACCAATTGAACAGTTCCATCATTTCTAAACACGGAGGTTGATTTTGTATGAAAATTAACCAAGACGTTCGTGTAGGTTTAGATAAGCATCGTAAAGATTCTTCTCAACAATTGCAACCTGCAAACCGATTTGGCCAATTAGTAACAAAAAATGAACAGCGTATGCAGACTGAGCATTTGACTCGATTGTTAGGTGATATATCAACAGCGGGTGACCGATTAGCAAGGTCTAGAAATTTAAGAGAAATGGCCAAGTTTAAAATGCTGGTCAGACGTTTTTTGTCAGAAGCTGTTGATTTTGGCATGGGATTAAAACAATCTCATACTTGGAATCGCTTCGGTGAAGGAAGACGTTTGAAGATTGTGGAGACAATTGATGAAAAGCTTGTTGAACTTGCGCAAGAAATTTTGAGTCAAGAGAAAGAATCAATCGATTTGCTTGATAAAATAGGTGAAATTAAAGGGTTGTTAATTAATCTTTACACGTAAAATCCCGTGTCTTCCGGATGTCCGGAGCACGGGTTTTTCAAAATTCGAAAGGATGAGCAATAAAGTGGTGCATACGATGTCAGAAGTAATGAATATGCAACCTGTTGTGATGAAACAACTTCAACGGGTATTTGAAAAAAAACGTGTGGCTCATGCATACCTCTTCGAAGGAAGTAAAGGTACAGGTAAGACAGTTGTTATGCGCGCATTTGTTAAACTTCTTCTTTGTGAACAACCAAATCAAAATGTTCCATGTGAAACGTGTCGAGGCTGTAAAAGATTTGAATCTGGCAACCACCCTAACTTTATTCAAATTGAACCGGATGGTCAAGACATAAAAAAGGATCAAATTTTACATTTAATATATGAAATGAACAAAACGGGTTTAGAAGCTGGAATGAAAATATATGTTCTCCATCAGGCTGACCGATTAAATGCTTCAGCTGCGAATACATTGTTGAAGTTCTTGGAAGAACCAGAGGGACAAGTCCTAGCGATATTGGTAACCGAAAAGCCACATGCCATATTACCAACGATTCGTTCACGCACACAGCATTTATCATTTCCTTCAATACCAAGGGATGAACGAATGAAGTCCTTAGTTGAGCAAGGTTTAACCCCTTCTATGGCAGCAACTGTTTCAATGGTGACAAACGACTTAGAAGAAGCATTTCGGTTGGCAAAAGATGAGCAGTTTGCACAGTCTAGAAAAACAGTGTTAAAATTACTAGAAGTAGCTGAAACTAATGTACATGAAGCAATGATTTGTGTACATGAAGATTGGCTGCCATTATTTAAAGAAAAAGAGGAAACAGAGCTGGGGTTGGACTTGTTACTATTTGCATATCGCGATATAGTAGCTGTGAAAGCAAATCCTGAAGCAGCTTGTACATATCCGGACTTCATGCCTTTTTATCAGAAACGAGCTCTTCATGTTTCATACGAGCAATTATCGGATAAAATTCAGGCAATATTGAAAGCGAAGCAAAAATTGCATCGTAATATGAACCGGACGCTGTTGATGGAACAGCTAATGCTGAATTTGCAGGAGGGGTTTTAGTTTGTATAATGTGGTAGGTGTTCGCTTTAAAAAAGCGGGTAAAATATATTATTTCGATCCAATTGATTTTGT
>JBFELW010000242.1:0-4344 GCA_041551995.1 Paenisporosarcina sp. | reverse complement strand
GTTTCTTCAATATTCCAAATGTAACAACTAAAACCAACTACTTTTGGTTTATTTAAAAATATATCTGACACTATATTAAAAGCCGGATCTTTAATCGTATATTCCGAAATGATCGGATTGAAATCGGGTTGTGCTGCTGCTTTTAAACATCTAATTGCCAAATTTGTATGAATAAATTTAGCATTTAATGTGGCTAATACTATGTTCATTAAACATTCTCCTTTTCACATTTCTTTAGTTTAACAGGGATCCTAGTTTCAAACAATATAAGCCTATATACCTATATCAGTTATTGTTATATTATGGAATAATCTGAATTAACTGAACTATTTAAGGGTGGAAAACAATGCAATCTTGTGTAAATAAAACAAGAGAGGTTCGGTGAGTATTTTGCTTGGAAACAAAATGTATCAAGCTTTTGACTTCATGTTTCAAGAAGTAAATAATCCCATTCTAGTTGTTGATAAAAATAATGATTGTAAAAAATTTAATAACGCTGCAAAAACATTAATAGGTGATTGTGAATCGTTTTCTATTACTCAATGTATGGACAAGGATTCCATGGAAACTTGGTATGAGTTCTCACAAAAGGTCATGTCTACAAATTGTGCTTCTTGTGATATAAACATTCATTTTCCTTCACAAGCGAATAGTACAGTAACCCATGTTAAGGGACATTACAATACAGATTTGCAGGAAATAGTTCTCTATATAACTTTTCCACACAAAGAAAGTAATCCTCTTATAGGGCTATCTGAAAATGAGTATGAAACTTTTTTTGACTTTACTAAACAGGGTATCATTGTTTCTAATGATTGTGGCGAAATCCTTAATTTAACCAGTCAGGTTGAGTCCTTTTTTTCTGTTAAGAAAGAGGATTTAATTGGTCAAAACTCAAAACTATTACTTGATATGTTTACAGATTCACATCAAGAAATCGATATTTTTCTTGAACGTCTAAAGACGAGTAATAAAGCGGAGATGGTATGTCGTTTAGGTTTAGAAGATGGAAATCAACACTATTTTGACATTATGACGATGTACAATCATATTGATCAAACATATGTAACATTGATTAGAGATGAAACCGAAAAACATCAATTGAAAAAGCAAGTTGAACATAATAGTAATCTCTCAGTACTTGGGCAAATGGCAGCAAGTATTGCGCATGAAATCAGAAATCCAATGACTTCCTTAAAGGGGTTTACTCAACTTCTAAATTATACAGTGACAGAGACTGGAAGAGAATATCTTAAAGTGATACACAGTGAATTAAATCGTATGGATGATATTTTAAATGAATTTCTATTACTGTCAAAACCAACAGAACGGTCGATCCATTTCGTCTCAATTTCGGACTTGCTATCACAGATTGTTGACTTTATGTATCCTCAAGCGATGATGCAAAATACTATACTTCAATTAGAGAAGTGTGAACCAGAATCAGACTGTATCTTAGGTGATGAAAAAGAGTTGAAGAAGGTCTTTATGAATATAATTAAAAATGGAATTGAAGAGATGAAAGATGGAGGAATTATCACAATAAGTCAAACTCTTTTTAAAGACAATAAGGTGAAAATTTCTATTAAAGATACGGGGCAGGGAATGTCTCAAGATCAAATAAATAAAATATTTCTACCCTTTTTTACAACTAAGACAAATGGAACGGGTTTAGGACTTGCTCATGTCCTTCGAACGGTCGAAGATCATAACGGGTATATTGAGATTGAGAGTGAAATTGGACATGGAACCACTTTCCATCTTGTACTACCACTCTATCGAGTTGATCAGTTAAAAGAAAACACGGAGTATGTAAAAAATGTTACGGTACAAACTTAGCTACTGGTGAAAACGTTGAAGTTGGAGAAGCAGTTGGTAGCATTGCTGCTCAATCAATCGGTGAACCGGGTACACAGTTAACGATGCGTACATTCCATTACAGGTGGGGTTGCTGGAGACAATATTACACAAGGTCTTCCACGTATCCAACCCTGTTATTGATCATCGTTTTATGAAATCGATTAATGTGAAAGGGTTTTGTAGGACATGCTTTATAATAGATCATCAATAGTAGCTATGTACGAATCAATCGAACGCAGGAAAAGAGTAGAAGCTCTTTCTTATTGCTATTGGTTGTCCTTGTGTTAAGTAACAAAAGGGTTTTCTTCTAAAGGGTTATATAGAATTTGGAAGCCCTTTCAAAAGCTAATTCATAACAAAGCTGGCATATCATTGCGGTGTTTTGACAAAGTTCTCCACTACCCTATATACTTAGTCTAATTCGAGATACTGGGAATAAAGGGTGATAGAATGAAATCTGAAGAAATAGCTCAATCATTAAAATTATTTATTGTGCTATCAAGAGCTAATAAGGCATTACATGAATGTACCAATCAATTTTTCCAATCAAACGGTCTAAACCCAACTGAATTTGCTGTCATGGAATTATTGTTCCATAAAGGGCGTCAACCTTTACAGAAAATTGGAAATAAGATATTGCTCGCGAGTGGATCGATTACATATGTCATTGATAAACTAGAAAAGCGTGGCTTCATTGATCGTGTATCTTGTCCGTCTGATCGACGTATTACATTTGCTGAGATTACATCTGATGGCAAAACTTTCATGGCTGATTTATTTCCTGAACATGAACAACAGCTTCATGAAATCATGAATGCATTAACTTTAGAAGAAAAAGAACAAGCCATCTATTTATTAAAAAAACTAGGTTTATCCATTAAAGATCTATCGTATTGAATGCTTTGCTCTTTCATAATGGGATTTATGGGGAATAGGGAGTGGGGCTGTCTATGAATTTCCTAGCTACGGTACTTACCACAACAAGGCTTTCAAAACCTTCAATAGTAACGATTGATTAAATCGCACACCATTTAATGTAATGAGCTGGAATTCCACCGCTTTTTTCTAATGCTGAAAAATTGGTCACTGGATGGTCATTTCAGACTGTAGACAAACTCGAAGAATTTCAAGTTTGCCTACGGTCTTTTTGTTTTAAAATAAATGCTAGAAGAAGCAATTTGTTTCGTTGCGGGGGATGCTTTCCTTGGGGTGGGTAGAGCCGCTTCTATCGCCGCGCTCAGTCCAGGATCTCCACTGAGCGCTTTGCCAGCAGGAAGGACTAGGGCCAAAGGAAATTTGGACCTAGTCTTTGCGACGATCTAGCGTAGCGATGCAACGCACTTTCATGTTTCGAAGCTAGCGAAGCGATGCAACGCACTTCCATGTTTCGAAGCTAGCGAAGCGATGCAGAAACAGAAAAAGAAACAGAAACAACACGAGTTTTTCCGTGACCAAGGAGCGTAATGGAACGAAGGCGTTGCCACATCGTGTAGGTAACGCCTTCGTTCAACACCCTGTTGGTCCTAAGAAAGGCAATCGTCTGAAGCAGAAATCAACATTTTCTCCTGCAATTCATATTAAAAATGAAAAAAAGGCATCGGGAGCACGTGCTCCCGATGCCTTTAGACAATAAAAATATTCTTTTAGGGTCAATCTTTATTGTTTTACTGCAATTGTTTCTCCCATTTTTAAGAAGGCATCAGTTAAGTTATAACTTTTACGATCAAAAATAGTCAATCTTACGATTAAGTTGTCTTTTTCAAAAACAATTCCTGTTACCGTTCCAAGATCAGTTGTAATTTCCATTCCGGCTTGTTTGGAAATATTTTCTCCTTGTGGAAGTTTCAAATCATCTTCAATTGTTGTTGGTTCTTGTCCAATACTCACTGCAGATAAAGTATCTTTCATGTTTTGTCCAACAATTTCTATCGAACCTTCATCTTTCGAAAGCGTCTCAATTCTCATGAAAACTGCATCATTTTCCGTTAAATATAAGGCATCTTTATTTGGCTCTTCACCAGTTAGTTTAAAATCTTCTAGTTTATAAATTGAATAATTTTGTTCATCACTTTCTGTCAAAGTTGCCACTTCTTCTTTTTCTTCACCATTTACTGTATAAGATAGTGTTTTTTCAGATTCTCTTTCTTCCAATGTTTCTTTTTCATCAGTTGTTGTTTCATCTTCAACAACGGTGGGTTCAGTTTCTTCGCCATTTGCTGTTTCATCCTCAACAACGGTAGGTTCAGTTTTTTCACCATTATTTGTTCCAGTATCTGTATTACAAGCTGATAATATAGAAACAGCCAACGATATAGATGCAAGTAAAAGCCAATATTTTTTCATAATAATACCTCCTATTAAATAGTTGTCATGTCATTATTTGTTTCAAGCTGTTAACGGTAAGATAAGAAATAATAAAATTGTCATGGTGATATGGGCAATAATAATGAGCGGCATACTTCGTTTCCATTCATATAATAGACC
>JBFELW010000241.1:0-4360 GCA_041551995.1 Paenisporosarcina sp. | reverse complement strand
TTGCAGCTACTTCAGATGCTAAACGACCAAGAGTTTGGCCTTCTGCGTCTACTACTAACCACTTACGCTCTACTTCGTGACCCTTAGCCATGAATGTTGTACGCATGTATTTTGTCCTCCTAATTCGATCAAATATGTTTTAAAATTATCTATATCATCATCAACAACAAGTTTCGGGGCTTATTGTGGGGTTAATGAAATACCATGTGTCATCATATAACGCCAGGCATAAAAAGTCAAGTGTTTTTTTAAAAACACCTGGATATGTTGCTTCATTCTGTATAGAATACATGTTCTAAGTACAAACCGTGTGCTGGTGCTGTTTTTCCGGCCATTTTACGATCTGCTGCAGCTAACATGTTTGGGATATCTGTAGGCTCCCGTTTTCCAATACCCACTTCCCATAAATTGCCCGCGATTATACGAACCATGTTGTAGAGAAACCCATCACCTTCGACGACCAAATGCAACTCATCTGGAGAACTTTCTACCAATTCTAAACGCTTGATTGTTCGAACCCGATCGACTACTTCCGTGCGTGCTGAACAGAAACTAGTAAAGTCATGTGTGCCAATAAAAAATGTTGCTGCTTCTCTCATTCGTTCAATATCAGGAACTTTTCCTGGCATATGGACAACAAAGTTTCTTGAGAAGGGGTTTTGTACATCACCTAATCCCCACTTATAACGATACACCTTTCCAGTAGTTCCATAGCGTGCGTGAAAGTCCATAGAAACCTCATCTACAGATTGAACTCGAATATCTGCTGGAAGTTGAACATTAAGTGCTCGTTGCCAACGTTCAATCGGAAAAGTTAAGTTCGTATCAAAATGAATCACTTGTCCCGTAGCATGCACTCCGGCGTCTGTTCGACCGCTAGCAATTACTCGGGTGACGTTACCTTTATGCATTTTTGTCAGTACATGCTCTAATTCAAGCTGGACCGTCCGCTTGTCCGGTTGGACTTGGTACCCTGCAAATCCAGAGCCATCATACATAATGATTATTCTTAAACGTCTCAAAGTCTTTTCCTCCTGTCTTACGAACGTAATAACCACAGAACGGCCGCTATAAGCACAGCTAGCACCATAATGGTTGTATCACGCCAATCCCACTTTAATTGACGGTAGCGGGTCCGCCCTTCACCTCCACGGTAACCTCTTACCTCCATCGCTATGGCTAAATCCTCTGCACGCTTAAACGCACTGACAAACAAAGGGATTAATAAAGGAACAACGGCTTTTATTCGTTCTTTAATCGTTCCAGAAGTAATATCAGACCCCCTCGCCATTTGAGCTTTAAGGATTTTATCTGTTTCATCCATTAATGTCGGTATGAAACGTAACGAAATGGACATCATAAGGGCTAATTCATGCACAGGCAACTTAAATCTCTTAAATGGATTTAATAACACTTCCATACCATCTGTAATAGAAATGGGAGATGTCGTTAACGTTAATATGGATGTAATAAATACAAGTACCAAAAAACGAACGGAGATAAATATCCCTTGACGTAAACCTTCTTCATATATTTCAATGAATTTCCACTTCCACAACAAATCACCTTCCTGGGTAAAGAAGATATGCAGTAAAAATGTAAAGACTAATAAAAATAAGATAGGTTTTAACCCATTAATTAAGAAATATAAACGGATACGAGAAACCAAAACTGTTAAAAATGTAAACACAAGTAACAATGCATAGGTCACCGCATTATTAGCTAAGAAGACAATGGCTATAAACACAAATACAAAAATCAGTTTCGAACGTGGGTCTAACTTGTGTACAAACGAGTCTCCGGGAATGTATCGTCCAAAAATCATTTTCTCCATCATTTGTCCCCACGCTCCTCTCGGGTTACGTGAGCTATTTCTATAGCTAACTCTTCTTCGGTTAGACATAATGTATCTAAAGGATGTCCAATTAGCGCTTCAATCTTCCGCTGTAATCTAACAACTCTTGGAACTTCAAGACGGTATTTACTAAGAAGTTCTTCATCACCAAAAATATCTTTTGGACGACCATTTGTGACACAGGTCCCTTCATGCATGATGGCAACATGCTCTGCATAGCGCGCAGCATCTTCCATTGAGTGAGTGACTAAAATTGTTGTTAATCCTTTTTCTATATGCAATTTGTGAAAAAGGGCCATTATTTCATGTCTTCCTCTGGGATCTAACCCTGCAGTAGGTTCATCAAGCACCAAAACACTTGGCTCCATCGCTAATACCCCTGCAATGGCCACCCTACGCATTTGTCCGCCTGACAAGTCAAAAGGAGATTTATCTAAAACATCACTAGGTAATCCCAATTGTTCTACAAGCACTCTTGCTCTATTTTCGGCTTCCTCAGCAGGTACGCCAAAGTTGAGAGGACCAAACATGATATCTTTTAAGACAGTCTCATCAAATAATTGATGTTCAGGGAATTGGAACACAATGCCGATTTTTTGTCGAACTGGTCGAATGTTTTTCACTTTTTTCCCTGCAACAATAGTTAATTCACCAAGCTTTATACTACCTTCTGAAGGTTTCAATAAAGCATTTAAATGTTGTAGTAAAGTAGATTTACCTGAACCTGTGTGTCCAATAATGGCATGATAAGATCCAGATGCAATTTCTAAGTTAACATTAAATAGTGCACGCTTTTCAAATGGGGTTCCCTTTGCATAAGCGTAACCTATTTGTTGAAGTTGGATGTCCATAAATCATTCACCAGTTCTTCTTCTGACATGTGCTCACCTTGCAAACTGACTCCATTTAAACGCAAGAGTTTACTCATTTTCATTGCAAAAGGCAAATCTAACCCTAAGTCCACTAAATTCTCTCCACGAGCAAAGACTTCCTCTGGTGTACCTTCTGTATACTTCTTTCCTTGATTCAATACCAATACTCGATCAGCAAGCAAGGCTTCTTCTAAATCATGCGTAATGGATAAAACAGTTAACGATGTTTCAAGGCGTAGTTGTTGAACCGTTGAGATCACTTCCTTACGCCCTTGAGGATCGAGCATCGATGTTGCTTCATCAAGTATAAGAATTTTCGGTTTTAATGCGAGTGCTCCTGCTATTGCCACACGCTGTTTTTGCCCACCAGACAAATGATGTGGCTCACTATCTAGGAATTGGTCCATTTTCACTTGAGCAAGTGATTCATAGACACGTACTACCATATCTTCAAACGGAACTCCGTTATTTTCCAATGCAAATGCGACATCATCTTGGACAGTGGCTCCGACAAACTGATTGTCTGGATTTTGAAACACCATGCCCATTTTTGAACGAATCGCCCATAAGTTTTCTTCATTTAATGGCTCACCTAAGACTCGGACTTCCCCACTTGCGGGAAATAAAAGGCCGTTCATTAGTTTCGCTAGTGTGGATTTTCCTGAACCGTTATGTCCAACGATCGCAATCCACTCACCATCGTTAACGGTAAATGATACATCTTCTACCGCTTTTCTTGTATCTGGCTCTTCTGGTGTATATGTATACATTACATTTTGTAACGATAAGATTTCTTTCAAATGAAAAACCTCCTCTACCTCAACTCAAACTCTACTCGTTTTAAACTCTTTTTTATTTTACGACAAAATAAAAAAGCGCGCACCTCATTCAGAGAAATGCGCTCTTCTATGTCTTTATCGTATGCGGTTGCTCAGACCGTATACGTGAATGAGGTACGTAGAGCTAGACGAGACGCTACCAAGTAGGTCCGCTCATCATAACACTCTGCTTTTCATTATGTCGTATAAATCTTTTAAAAAGAAGAGGGTGGCTCCTAACCTATATCCCTCTTCAACTTGTTTTTGAATTAAACTAATTCAATTACTACAACAGGTGCTCCGTCTCCACGACGAGGTCCCACTTTCATGATACGTGTGTAACCGCCTTGACGTTCAGTATAGCGTGGTGCTACATCATCAAACAATTTTTGCAATGCATAAATTGTAGATTCATTGCCTTCTTCGTCAGTAGTAGTAGTTAGTTCACGACGGATATATGCTGCAGCTTGACGACGTGCATGCAAATCTCCACGTTTACCTAATGTGATCATTTTTTCAACAACAGAACGTAATTCTTTTGCACGAGCTTCTGTCGTTTGAAGACGCTCATTGATAATTAAGTCAGTTGTTAAGTCACGTAACATCGCTTTACGTTGAGAACTTGTACGACCAAGTTTTCTGTAACCCATAGATGTTTACCTCCTTTGTTGAATATTGGATCTGTCTATATCAAAAAAGTCGCTTAGTCTTCTTTGCGTAACCCTAAGCCAAGCTCGTCTAACTTCGCTCTAACTTCTTCAAGTGATTTACGTCCAAGGTTACGTACTTTCATCATATCGTCTTCTGACTTGCTA
>JBFELW010000240.1:0-4365 GCA_041551995.1 Paenisporosarcina sp. | reverse complement strand
GAAGACCATTTGACAATGATAGTTGTTCTGCGACGTCACGTCAAATAACAGTTTATTTAGAAAGGAGGATACTATGAGATACGAATCGTTTTATCCTTTCTCTCAAGGACAAAATCAGCTACCTCAACAACCCATTTCTGCACCGCAACAGAGTAGTTTTTTTAATAATCCCAATCCATTAAACCAAGGAAATCCTAGTGCAACTGCCCCCCCTCCTTCACCAAATCGATTTCCATTCGGTCTAGGAAATCGAGGGGGACAAAATCAAGTTCCTGTAGGACGTGTAGGACCTGGACCATCGAATCAACCATTTGGTTTTAATGGTGGTGGTCCCAATCAATTCCCTTTTGGACTTGGAGGGGCACAACAACAACCACAACCACCAAGTAAGATGGAACAATATCTTCAAACTGCAGACCGATTTTTAACAACAGCTCAACAATTTCAGCCAATGGTGAACAAAGTAGCTCCGATGGTACAAAACATACCTGCTTTATGGAAACTCTATCGAGGATTTCAAAATGTGCCTAGTGCGGGTGCAGCTGCTGGTGCTACTGCAGGTGTTGCTCGTGCGGCAAGTCAAACTGCAGCTTCCGCCATACCTAGTGGGATTTCTACACCCCGGATTTTTCAACCTCCATTGTGAGTTTTGAATTCATGACCTTACTCAGTTATAATGAATAGTAATAACTCTTGAGAGGAGTGCTCACTTTGCAAGTACTCAAAATTACACCACGCGGATATTGTTACGGAGTGGTAGATGCCATGGTCATAGCTAGGAATGCCGCTTTAGACCAATCTCTACCACGACCAATTTATATACTGGGTATGATTGTTCATAATAAACATGTTACGGACGCATTTGAAAAAGATGGAATCATTACCTTAGATGGTGAAAATCGAAAAGATATTTTAGAAAAAGTAGATGGTGGAACTGTTATTTTTACAGCGCACGGCGTTTCACCTGCAGTAAGAGAGCTAGCAAGACAAAAAGGTCTAGTTTCAATTGATGCAACATGTCCAGATGTAACAGTGACTCACGATTTAATTCGTGAAAAAACGGACGAAGGGTTTCAAGTGATCTATATTGGTAAAAAAGGACATCCGGAACCAGAAGGTGCGGTTGGAGTAGCTCCTGATGCCGTTCATTTAGTTCAAACTATTGAAGATGTGGAATTATTAAACATTGTCTCTGAGAAGCTTATTGTGACCAATCAAACAACAATGAGTCAGTGGGATGTATCCATATTAATGGAGAAGTTAAAAGAAAAATTCCCACATATCGAAGTGCATAAAGAAATTTGCTTAGCTACTCAAGTTCGTCAAGAAGCAGTTGCTGAACAAGCAGGAGATGCTCAATTATTAATAGTTGTAGGAGATCCTTTAAGTAATAACTCAAATCGATTAACTCAAGTTTCTGAAGAAATCGCCGGTACCCCTTCTTTTCGCATTTCTGACTTATCAGAACTTAATTTGAAGTGGTTAGAAGGAATCGAACGAGTGGCAGTTACTGCCGGTGCTTCCACGCCGACACCTATTGTTAAAGAGGTTATACAATTTCTCGAAAAATATAACCCGGTAGAACCTGAAACACATACATTGGTTAGAACCGTAACAATAGATAAAATTTTACCTAAAATAAAAACACCTAAACCAGTGAACAGAATTGAACCCTATTCAATTTCTTAAAAGTGAGAGGCTATCCTATGAGATAGCCTCTTTTTTATAAAAGTCTAAATGGTTCGGTTGATATTGAAGATGCAATAAATGTACACTGAAAATTTTTCTTATTACATAGTTCATTCATTTTGACTGATACTCCATTTTTCATTATGGACTCCACATGATGTCCTGGATCAATAATAGATAAACCGATTCCTTGAGCATCTTGAGCAACGTGAAAGTATAAATCCCCTGTTACAAATACGTCTGCACCAGCTCTTTTGGCAATATGAATGTACTTGTTACCATCTCCACCAAGAACAGCAACTTTTTTTATTTGACTAGTTCCTTCTCCAACAACACGAACAAAGGGTACACCAAGTCCTGTCTTAACATTCTCAGCAAACTGGTCGAGTGTCTGAGATTCCTGTAAAACGCCTATTCTACCTATTCCTTGCTTTTCAGTCTCACTATCTAACTTCCATAGATCATAAGCAGGTACCTCATAAGGATGAAAAGCATACATTGCTTTTAAAATCTTTGAACTCATTGAAGCTGGAAATACAACTTCCACCTTTTCTTCTTCCACTTCTTCTAGCTGATTGATAGAACCAATGGTTGGATTTGAATGGACAAGAGGTTTAAACCTACCTGTACCTTTTGACGAGAAGCTACAAGAATCATAATTCCCGATTTTCCCTGCACCTGCTGTAGATAATCCTTCCCGTAAACGGGTTGCATCCTTTACTGGAACGTAAACGGCTAACTTCATCAACGGTTCTGAATAGGTTTCCTGTAGTATATTTACATCAGTTAGTTGAAGTGCGTTTGCAAGTAAGTCATTGACCCCTCCTGGAGCAACATCTAAGTTGGTATGCGCAGCGTACACTGCAATATCGTGTTTGATACATAACTCCACTACTTTTCCTGTTGGTAAATCAGTTCTAACACTTTTTAGAGGAATAAAAAGTGGCGGATGGTGAGCAATAATCATTTGGCAGTTCTTTTCTATAGCTTCAAGAATAACTTCCTCTGTAACATCCAGTGTAACTAGAACATTAGAGACCGGTTGATTCAAGCGACCTATCTGAAGCCCTACTGGATCATCGTCCATTGCATAAGATCTTGGAGCCCATGATTCAAATAATTGAATGATTTCATGACCATTTACATCTTTCATACATCCAAAACCTCCTTAACCAAGGTTAAGCGGTATTCTACTTCTTCTTTCTTCAAATGAACTTCTGTTGACAGCTCAGCAGACTTTAGTGCTTGTAATATTCGTTTCCATTCCCTTGCTTCTTTATTCCATTTTTCTTGGAATACATGATTTCTTTCTTTTAATAAAAATGGTCCAAGTAGGAGTTCGGAATCTGATAATGTCATTAACCCCTTTTCTAACACTAAAATTTCATAAATCTTTTCATCTTCTTTTACTATTTCTTCAGCTACTATTACCCAAGTATTCAGTAATGCCCATTCTCTAATTGCTTTAGCATGTATATTAGGTTGCAGTATTAACCTAGAGATCGTATGTAATACATCTTTTCCTTGTTCTAAAATAGATGAAATTAACGGACCACCCATTCCAGCAATTGTAATTGTATCTACACCATCTTCTTTATGTATTGCCTTAAGTCCATTTGCAAGACGAACTGTGATGGCCTGTTCAAGTTGTTCTTCTTTTACATGGTTAAGGGCTGAATCATAGGGGCCTTTTGCTACTTCCCCGGCAATGACTTTAGAAGCTATGCCTTGATGAACTAAAAAACATGGTAAATACGCATGATCACTACCTATGTCAGCGACTATTGCTCCAGAAGAAATGTAGGAGGCAACACGGGTTAATCGGTCTGAGAGTTGCTGTGCGTTCAACGGAACCTCTCCTTTCTATATAATTAAATTGTACCATAGGAAAAGAAAAACCCTCATCCATAAAGGACAAGGGTTTTGTTCTTATTTTAATGATAAAATGTATTCAGCCATTTCCTCTTCTTGTCCTGGTAATAGACCGCCAGGCATACCAGTACCTTTACCATTTATAAGGATATCAGTTATTTCTTCTTTTGATAAAGAAGTGCCAACTAAAGCAGGTCCTACGCCACCACTTAAATCGCCACCGTGACATCCGATACATTTCCCTTGGGCAACTTCAGGGTCGAATTCTGAAGCATCACCTTCAGGTTCTTCTGTTTTTGTTCCGCCTTCTTCATGACCTTCAGCAATTTCTTGTTTTTTCTCCACACCATGAATAGATAGGAAGAAAATAAGACCAATACCAAAAGCGAAAATTAATATAAAAGGAACTATTGGATTTTTTTGCATTGTGAAACCCCCTCTTTTCAATCATTCTTCTGAAATAGAATCTGTTAACACTGTTATTGTACTGCATTCTAACAGAAACGAAAAGTGTTATCACAGTAGTTTTCATGTTTTGTACCAAATTCGACATATTATCGAAATTTTAGCATCCAATTTGTCGAGCTATTACCATGCGTTGAATTTCAGAAGTTCCTTCACCAATTTCAAGTAGTTTAGCATCACGCATATAACGCTCTACTTCATATTCTTTCATGTAGCCATATCCTCCATGAATTTGAACAGCTTGATCAGCAACTTCCATTGCAATTTCCGAAGCATATAACTTACACATAGAAGCTTCCTTTGAAAAAGCACGCCCCTGATCTTTCAACCATGCAGCTT
>JBFELW010000239.1:0-4372 GCA_041551995.1 Paenisporosarcina sp. | reverse complement strand
TCATATTTTCTACACCCACCTCACTATCCTATTATCTTTATAGTAACAGCATCTCACAACAACGCGTCTCTCGCTAGAGGGATTTCTTCTCCGTCTTAAGGCGGAGCATTAAATTAGTAAAAGATTAAAAATCTTCAATTGTTCTGTTCGTTTTCAAATGCTATACTTACAAAAATCAATACTATTTCGTGAGGCGAAAGGAGAACTACTTTGAAACAACAACTCTTTGAAAAGCTGGATTATGCATTTGAAGAAATGCTCGTGATTCGTCGTCATTTACATATGCATCCTGAGGTATCTTTTCAAGAAACAAATACAGCGAAGTACATTCAAGAGTATTATGGGAACTTAGGAATTGACTTCACACCAAATGTAGGTGGTAATGGGGTTGTCGCCCGTATTAAAGGGGCTTTCCCAGGAAAAACAATTGCATTGCGAGCAGATTTCGATGCGCTTCCCATACAAGATGAAAAAGATGTTCCTTATAAATCAACGGTTCCTAATGTTATGCATGCTTGTGGACACGATGGTCATACGGCAACTTTATTAGTACTTGGAAAAGTTTTGCATGAAATGCGTGAACAACTATCTGGAGAATATGTTTTGATTCATCAGCATGCTGAAGAGTATGCTCCTGGTGGTGCTCAACCAATGATTGAAGCGGGATGCTTAGAAGGTGTCGATGCTATCTTTGGAACCCATTTATGGTCTTTAACTCCACCTGGAACAATTGAATACCGAGTTGGTCCTGTCATGGCTGCTGCTGATCGATTTGAACTAAAGATACAGGGTCGTGGAGGTCATGGGGCAAGTCCGCATCAAACGAAAGACTCCATAGTAATTGGTTCGCAATTGGTCACTAACTTACAACAAATTGTTTCTCGACGGGTAAGTCCTGTTGAATCCGCTGTTTTAACAGTCGGATCATTTGTCGCTCAAAATGCGTTTAATGTCATTGCAGATTCGGCAACATTAGTCGGAACTGTTCGCACATTCAGTCCAGAAGTCCGTGATCTAATGGAAAGAGAAATGGAACGAGTGATTCAAGGAACATGTCTAGCAAACGATTGTACGTATGAATTTTTATATGAGCGAGGATATAATCCGGTTGTCAATCATGAGACAGAAACTCTATTTTTAAAACAAGTTGCAGAACAAATTCCAGGCGTTAGCGAAGTTCGAGAATCTGAGCAACATATGGGCGGAGAAGACTTTGCTTATTACTTAGAAAAGGTACCTGGTACATTCTTCTTTACAGGTGCTCAACCACAAGGTGAAGTTTACCCGCATCACCATCCGAAATTTGATTTTGACGAAAATGCTATGTTAGTGGCTGCTAAAACATTAGGAGCTGCGGTAGTGGATTATCAATCAAAGTAAAAAATCTTTTAAGCAAAAAAGCTGCTTCCTTCGAGAAGCGGCTTTTTTGTTGCGAATAAATACGTATGCGTTGCATATGATTGACTAGGAATATGTCGATTGGAGGGACGAACATTAGACGATCAAATAATGGCATAATTCTAATAGGTTTAGTTGCATTTGGCTTAATCGTATTGATTTTTCTTTTCACCTTCACTTTTAAAAAAGAATCTGATAAGGATTTATATCTTCGAGATATTAGTGAGGTTGAATCTGTAAATAATGCGTTAATCGAAACCAATTTTCAGGAGCAACTCATAATCGCTTTAAAAAATGAAGGCTATAAACCAACAGGAAGTATTGGTTATATCATATATAGTATGGAAGAAAAAGAAATGACTATTGTCTTACATGGGATTGACTCTAGTAAAAAACAAGCAGAAAAGTATATTCAACAACTTACCAATCAACTTTCAAACTCTTTGGGCATCGGTACATTTGAAGTGAGTATTGTAGAAGACAAAGATTAGAATGGATATGTAGGAAAGGATGATTTCATGGATTTCCCTGTTTATATTGGATATAGATTATTGCATAAAAGTTCTCCGAAAATTTCGGTGTACTTCCCTTACGTATTCGGTTTAGCTAATCCACAAGCAGAAGCATTGATAAACTATTCGATTGTTTCAACATTAAATAGTATGGTAGTAGAACTTGGGTACCATGATCCTAATCTAGTTGAAATGATTGGGAAATTCGAAATAAAAACAAACGAAAGAAGTATATTGAGTATATCTTTGCTTGTTTACTCGTTTACAGGTGGGGCTCATGGTTTAACCATTATTAAATCCTTAACTTTTAATACTACAACTGGGAAACAGTATGAACTTAAGGATTTATTTAAACCAGATAGTGATTATGTAACAAAACTGTCTGCCATTGTTCAAAAGAAAATTATTGAATGGGAAACTCCACTTCTAGATGATTTCACAAGCATAAGAAGTGATCAAGACTATTATTTAGCTGACCACTCGCTCGTCATCTACTTCCAACTCTATGAAATCACCCCATACGTAGCAGGTTTCCCTTATTTCCCAATTCCAATTCTCGATATCCAAGACCTAATAAAACCAGGTGCTCCACTTGAAAAATTACTTCCTTTTTCTTTTTAAATCTAAGCTTTGTCAAAAACAATTCCCGCTACAGCGTTCTTTCATGTTCAAAGCTAGCGTAGTGATACAGAAACAGGTGTAAACATTCTTCACCTTTCATTACAATCACCTAAACGTTATAAAATCAACAGTTTTAAATCTAAAAGGTCTCATACCCCAAAACACCCGGAGTATGAGACCTGTTTATTTACTTACTCTTATCGTTGCCTCACTGACTGCAACTATAATAATAGGTGCAATAAAAAGAATTGATTCTGTTGTTCCAGTTGCAACTACAACGAGTAGCACAATGATTGCTTGAACGATTTGAACAATGCGAACAATCTTCTCCACTGCTTGTACACGCGCAGAGTCAGCAAGTGGATAGAGCATATCCATTCGAAACTCATCTGAGGACAATAATGCTTGTTTTAACTGCAAAGCACTTGCAAATGCTAATGCACCCACAAAAATCATCACTACGACAGGGACCCCTATAAAAACAGTTCCTATAGCTAATAATAAGGTTAATCTAATCCATAGATAGAATGTATCATCTGTTCTCAAAAATGTTCTAAACACAAGAAACTCTTGAGATTTTGATTGTTTAAAATGAATAATTCGATACACCCAATTGAGATAAGCACGTCTGCGAATAGATCCTCTAATATGCGGTACATCCGTAAAGTAATTGGCAAATCGGTAGAAACGTAACATTCGATTTTGTTCTAGTTTGATAAAATGCTCATAAGGAAAGGGTTGTCCTTTCATTTGACGAGCCCAAACATTTGCATAGAAAACGATTGGAATAATTAGTAAGATCATATAAAATGGCACCATTGTAAAAATCGCCATTACTGCAATGATAGAGATAATCGCACGAATGATTCGGTCTCCCCATACCCCTTCTCCGGCGTTTGCCCACCTAAACGAAAACTCCACGTGAACATTCCATAGTTTGAGTAAAACCACAAAAATAAAGACTGCTCCTATAGTAATTTGCTCGACTTCTCCAACTTGACTTAACATAGGAATCGAGACGACAAAAAGCAATAATACAATGAAAATTTGTGACCAGAATGTCCAGGTTAATGCTTTCTTCATAAAGCCCGTAAGTTTCGATTCAAGTGGAAGTAAATATACTGAATCTGGCTCTCGAATTAAAGTAGTTGGTGGACTGTATGCTAATACCAATCCAAGAACAACAGCTACAATCCAGGTTGCAGGAAAGTTTTCAGGTGCTGTCTTCAACCATTCGCTATATTGGTACCCACCAGCTCCAATAACAAATACGAAAACAATGGCTAAATGACCTGTAAATACGTATTTTAAATATTTTTGAAGCTCGGTTACATAATGAAGAAACCTCTTGCGCCAAACATCCTGCAAGCTATTCATCTTCTTGCTCCTTCGTCATGGCAATGTAAAGGTCATCCAATGTTGCAAGCGGCATCTGAAAGGCTGCTCGTAAGTCACTCATTGTTCCTTGAGCCCGAATACGTCCATTATGCAACAATAAAATCCGATCACAATATCGTTCAGCGGTCGATAAGATATGCGTTGACATTAAGACAGAAGCACCCGTTTTCTTCTTTTCATTCATTTGATCAAGCAATGATTGTATCCCTAAAGGATCCAGTCCCACGAATGGTTCATCAATTATATATAAAGACGGATTCACTAAGAATGCACACATTATCATTACTTTTTGTCGCATTCCTTTTGAGAAATGAGAAGGAAACCAATTCAATCTCTTTTCCATTCGAAATTCTTTTAATAATAATTCAGACCGCGAATTTAACGTGTCTTGGTCTAGACCATATGCCATTGCAGTTAATTCTAAATGTTCTTTTAATGTAAGT
>JBFELW010000238.1:0-4379 GCA_041551995.1 Paenisporosarcina sp. | reverse complement strand
TCATCACTTTCTGTCAAAGTTGCCACTTCTTCTTTTACTTCACCATTTACTGAATAAGATAGTGTTTTTTCAGATTCTCTTTCTTCCGATGTGCTTACTTCATCATCAGTTGTTGTTTCATCTTCAACAACGGTGGGTTCAGTTTCTTCACCATTTGCTGTTTCATCCTCAACAACGGTAGGTTCAGTTTTTTCACCATTATTTGTTCCAGTATCTGTATTACAAGCTGATAGTATAGAAACAGCCAACGATATAGATGCAAGTAAAAGCCAATGTTTTTTCATGAATGATACCTCCAATTAAATTAAGTAGACATTGTCATGTCATTATTTGTTTCAAGCTGTTAACGGTAAGATAAGAAATAATAAAATTGTCATGGTGATATGGGCAATAATAATGAGCGGCATACTTCGTTTCCATTCATATAATAGACCCCAAACGATGCCAGAGAAACAAGCAGCTAGCACACCAAGCCAAAAACCACTAAAAGAAAGAGATAGGCCAAATAGTAATGAAGCAGTAATAACAGCAAAAAATGGACTCATATAGTTTTTTAGTTTCTGTTGAACAAATCCTCTCCAGAAAAGTTCTTCACCGGGTGCAATAATGACCATAAGCAATAGATAATGCCAAATTGTATTTGGACCGAAATCTCGCAGAAAGTCTTCAACAGATACCGTTGCTCCATTGGAAATACTTGAAAAAAGGCGATAACCTGTTGCAATTATTCCATATGTTAGTGTACCATACCCGATACCAAACACAAGATACTCCCAAGTTTGTACGTCATCTTCTATCCTATTTTGGACAAAAGCAATAGCCATAAATATTAAGGTTGTGAATGTATACATATACCAAAATATAGTGCTATTTGAAAATGTTAAATACAAAAGAATATACGCAGCAGGTAAAAATAAAATCCACCTATGAGCTGGGGGTAAAATATTCAATTATAACACCTCCTTATAGGCATAAGACAGTATTTTTGAAACTACTAGTTATTAATGAAGATACATTGCTTTTGTTGTATACTATCTTAGTCTACAGCACCCAATATATAATAGTGTGCATGATATTTAATAAGACGTAAAGTATTTTTCTAAAAAGCATGGAAAATAAATGAATAAATAGGATGGAGGTCGCATAACTATGGCTCAATATGAGAAATTATTGCAAGAATTAAAGGATGGTTCTCTTCCGTTTATTACAATATCAAAAGAAGAATTTTTAATGTTTCGTGAAATATTAATTGTAAGAGATGACTTTAAACACTTTAAAGGTGTTGCAAAACAAGGAGGAAGTGTTGTATATACATACGAATAGTAGTATACATTGTGGAAAATGTCGTATTTTGTCGTAATAAATCTCTTTTGTAAACACCTTAATAGTGTATAATTATGTATAAACGAATTGAGTGAAGGAGTCTTTATAGTGACTGAATCGCTATTAAAAGAAGTTGAACATACGAGAGAAAAAATGATAAAGTCTGCTCTTCAATATGGGTATAGCAATGTTAATACACTTCGTCTTAGTAAAAAACTAGATCGATTATTAAATGTCTATCAATTACATAATACAAAAAGAAACCATAAGGAACTAGGAGTAGGCAAAACTGAACATTAGATTGTTCAGTTTTTTTGTTAAATAGATTCACATTGGTATAGAAATAAAGGAGGAGTCTACATGGTTAAGCTTAAACAAATACAAGACGCTTTAAACCAAGCAATTGTTGGTAGAGAGAAAGAGATTGATTTAATGCTTATTTCGTTAATTCAAGGAGGACATGTATTACTAGAAAGTGTTCCAGGGTCAGGAAAAACAATGATGGCCAAATCTTTTGCACAGGCATTCGATGGGAAGTTTAAACGTATACAATTCACACCAGATGTCTTACCATCAGACGTGACAGGGATTAGTTATTTCGATCCTAAGTCACAAGACTTTATATTAAGACCAGGTCCAGTTTTGACAAATATATTATTGGCAGATGAAATTAATCGCGCAACACCTAGAACACAATCTAGCTTGTTAGAATCTATGGAGGAAAAGCAAGTAACAATTGATGGAGAGACGCTTAAACTTATAGAACCTTTTATGGTCATAGCCACTCAAAATCCGGTTGAATCACAACAGGGTACTTTTGCATTGCCAGCTGCACAATTAGACAGATTTTTGTTTCGCATTGAGATTAATTATCCAACCTTCGAAGAGGAAAAGAGAATATTACGTGATTTCAGTAAAGAACCAGGGGCGATCCGTACGTCGTCTGTCATGAACGTGTTGGATGTGATGGAATGGAGAAAAAATGTAAGAGATGTAATGGTTCATGAAGACATTGAAACCTATATTCTCCAATTGATACACGCCACTAGACAGCATCCTCATGTAGAGCTTGGACTTAGTTCCCGTGCAGCACTTGCATTATTGCATGCATCTCAAGGCATTGCCTTCTTGAATAATAGAATGTATGTGACTCCTGATGATGTTAAACAAATGTTGCCGCCACTTGCGACACATCGCTTGATGCTAACAGCTGAGGGTATGCTCATACATGAACCAATTGATATTCTACTTGAGATTATCGAGTCCGTTCATGCTCCAGTTGAGGTTGTGGGAAGATGATTTGGAAGAGGCAATACCTTGGAGCTACTAATAACAACTTGGTTATAAAGATTCTTGCATTATTCCTTATCATCTCACTTATATTCACAGAATATATACCAGCAGGAATATTTGGGTTTTTAGGAACTATTGCTGTCTTGCAATCTATTTATTTTAAAAAAGTTGGACAAAACTTAACCTTTGATAACGATAAAAAAAGAGGCCGCATGTTACAAGGTGGACATTCTGCGTGGGAGTTAACATTCGAAAATAAAGGACTGCCCATTTGGAATGGTCAGCTTCGCTTACAGTTTCAAGATGCTGTTATTCCTCGATATCAAGAAATTGAGCGCTATTCCCAATTCATAGAAATAGTTGTCCCTTTCACAATTGGGGCCAACGAAAGAGTCACAGTGAAAATCCCCATTGAAGCTAACAAAAGAGGATTTTCTAGATTAAAACAAATGGGGCTCACCATTCCGCATTTGTTTGGAGAAGGTTCGGTCGAACTTCTTTATCAACCGATGTTACGCAAAGAACAAATTGTGTATCCCATTATTCAACAAATAAAAGGTTTAAGACATCCATCTGCTTTAAAACCAGGTGCCTATGAATATAAGCATTCTATATTTCAAGATGTATTTTCTCCTGTAGGAACAAGAGATTATGTCCCTTCTGATCAATTTCACCATATTCATTGGAAGGCAAGTGCCAGGATGCAAAAATTACAAACAAAAGTTTTTACTCAAGTAGCGAACGAATCTGTCTTGCTGATCTTTAATGTGGCTCATCATTATTCCATCATTTCAGATCTTGAAGAGAAGATTGAAATGATTGCTTCCTATGCAGATTACTTCTTTAAAGAAGGAATTCCGTATGCGTTAGCAGTGAATGTAAGATCATATGGACGATCTCCCTATCTGTTCTTACCAACAGGAGATGGTCAAGCACATCGGCAAAAAACGATGGAACTTTTATCTGTCCTTTCCAAGAATGATTTAACCATGCCTTTTAAACGTATGGTAACTCATATAGACATGCATGAAACGTTACCAATGGCAGTCATTATTTTTACGCATGACGAAAAGGAAATTACACCAGTTGTTGCAAAATGGAAGTTACAAGTTCATGTGGACGTAATCGGTGGAACGGAAGTAGGAGGTGAATCAAAATGGAAAAAAGCATCCTCTCCAATTCATTAATTCAAATACAATCCATTGGCAAGTTTCTTCAAGATATTTGGTTAAGTGCATTTATAGTATCGGTTTTATCAATTCATACATCATTGCCCATACCTTTCCTATGGGTAGGGATTCAAATTATGATTCTTATCAGTGTTGCTATTTTGTTTCATAAAATTGGTTATCAGATCGCAGTGTCAGTTGCTGTTTCTGTCTTTTTTGGACTCGCTGTATTTGCTTTTAATGGACCATTTTGGCTTTTCGCACTGATTGTGGCATTTTCCATTTGGCGTATTCAAGAAAGGTTTGCAAAAATACAAGAAGATGCTACTCATGATGGAATCTTTTTTTCATTACTGGTTGTATTTTTTGTAATTAGTTCTTTTTATGCCTCTATTTTTCAAACAGAAGCTGTACAGTACACGTATATTCTTGCAATCTCAGGGATATCAGTCTTTGTTTTGGAAAGAATAACTGTGCAGTGGTTGTTAACTAAGGATATTAATAATTTGCGATTATACAAAGTGGGTTATGTATACCTAGCAATAATTTCTTTAGCAAGTACTGTGTTTTTCTTGATTACCCAATTCGCACAAT
>JBFELW010000237.1:0-4383 GCA_041551995.1 Paenisporosarcina sp. | reverse complement strand
TTACGTTTAGAGGAGTGGAAATTAGATGAGTAAAAATAAATATTTATTACTAGATGGTAATAGCTTAGCGTATCGTGCGTTTTTTGCGCTTCCTTTACTAACAAATGAACACGGTGTACATACGAATGCCGTTTACGGATTTACGATGATGTTACAAAAAATATTAGATGAGGAACAACCAACGCATATGTTGGTTGCTTTTGATGCTGGGAAAACAACTTTTAGACATGCAACATATGGAGACTATAAAGGAGGACGCCAAAAAACACCACCTGAACTTTCTGAACAGTTTCCATATATCCGCAAACTATTGAAAGCATATCAGATACCTCAATATGAGTTAGATATGTATGAAGCGGACGATATTATCGGTACTTTAAGCAGATTGGCAGAAGAGGAAAAGTCCGAAGTTATCATCGTATCGGGTGATAAAGATTTAACTCAGTTGGCGTCTGATTCAACCACAGTCTATATAACACGAAAAGGGATTACGGATATTGAAAAATATACACCCAATCATATTCTTGAAAAGTATGGCTTAACCCCCAATCAGATAATTGATATGAAGGGATTAATGGGTGATGCTTCAGATAATATTCCCGGAGTACCGGGTGTTGGAGAAAAAACGGCAATAAAATTACTAAAAGAACATGTATCAGTTGATGGAGTATATGCAGCAATGGATCAAATTAATGGAGTGAAACTAAAAGAAAAGCTTATTGCAAATGAAGAGCAAGCCAAACTCAGTAAAGTACTGGCTACCATTGAAAGAGAAGCTCCCTTAAAATTCGGCCTAGGTGATGCGAAGTATTCGGGTCCTGATATGGATGAAGTGGTTGAAATATGGAAAGAGCTTTCATTTAAGTCTCTATTGGAAAAAACCTCATATTCACAAGTAGAAGAAACAAAAACGGAAGTAGAATTTACTCAGTTAAATGAAGTAAAATCCCATCATTTATCAGATGAAATGGCTGTTCATTTAGAGTTGTATGACGAACAGTACCATACTTCAGATATGTTAGGGATTGCATTAGTGGATGATCAGCACGCTTATTTTATTAACATAGAAGATGCATTTCAATCACAAGAATTTGTTGCATGGTTATGCGATTCCACAAAGAAAAAATTACTTGTAGACTCAAAAGCTGCATTAGCCGCTTTTCACCGAAAAGGAATTTCACTTGAAGGCGTAGATTTTGATTTCGTATTAGCCGCATACATTGTAAGTCCTGCAGTTACATCTGATGATGTCGCATTATTGGCTAGAGAATACAATTACTCGGAGGTCTTGTCTGCTGAACAAGTTTATGGAAAAGGTGCCAAAAAGGCAGTACCTTCTGATGCAGTTTTAGGTGAACATGTTGTTCGTAAAGCAATGGCAGTCTGGAAACTACGTAAAACAATGGATGAAAAGTTAAAAGAAAATGAACAATATGAGTTATATCAAGACCTTGAACTACCTTTAGCGACCATTTTAGGGAAGATGGAATCTGACGGCGTTAAAGTTGAAAGAGACACACTTGTAGATATGGGCAACTCATTAGCTGAAAAATTAAAGGATATTGAACATACAATACACAGTATAGCAGGTGAAGAATTTAATATTAATTCACCGAAACAATTAGGTGTCATCTTATTTGAGAAATTGGGGTTACCGGCATTAAAGAAAACAAAAACGGGATATTCTACTGCAGCTGATGTATTGGAAAAATTAGAAGGTAAACATGAGATCATTTCTCATATTTCTTTATATCGTCAACTAGGGAAATTACAATCAACATATATTGAAGGCTTGTTGAAAGAGATCCATAAAGATGATGGCAAAATTCATACAAGATATCAGCAAGCTTTAACGCAAACTGGACGCTTGAGTTCAATTAATCCAAATCTACAAAATATTCCTGTGCGATTAGCTGAGGGTCGGAAAATTAGACAAGCTTTTGTCCCTTCACATCCTGATTGGATTTTGTTTGCGGCAGACTATTCTCAAATTGAATTACGCGTATTAGCTCATATGTCAGACGATGAGGAATTAATTGCTGCTTTTAAAAATAATTTAGATATTCATACAAAAACAGCTATGGATGTTTTTCATGTTGGCCCAGATGATGTAACTTCTGACATGAGAAGAGCTGCAAAGGCAGTTAACTTTGGAATTGTATATGGAATTAGTGATTATGGCTTATCTCAAAATTTGTCTATCACACGTAAAGAAGCTGCAGAATTTATTGACCGTTATTTAAAAAGTTTTCCAGGCGTAAAAGATTATATGGATGAGAGTATTCGGGAAGCGAAACAAAGGGGATACGTCACAACCATACTAAATCGTAGACGTTACTTACCGGATATCACAAGCTCTAATTTTAATTTAAGAGGATTTGCTGAACGGACAGCTATGAATACACCAATTCAAGGTAGTGCTGCAGATATAATTAAAAAAGCGATGATCGATATGGCTGACCGCTTGAAAAAAGAAAATTTGAAAGCAACTATGCTTTTACAGGTACACGATGAACTAATCTTTGAAGCGCCTAGAGAAGAAATTGCCATATTAGAAAAAATTGTTCCTGAAGTCATGGAAAATGCAATTGCACTTAAAGTGCCACTAAAAGTGGACTATGCATATGGTCCAACTTGGTACGATACGAAGTAAGGGGGGATCTTATGCCTGAATTGCCGGAAGTTGAGGGTGTGGTGAACTCCCTTAAACCCGTGGTGACTGGTAAGACAATTGAAAAAGTGGTTGTCTCTCCGGTTATACATTTGTCTAAAAAAGAAGGAAAGCAGGCAATTATTAAAGGGCATGACGTGGATGCTTTTTGTGAAGCTTTAATTGGAGTGAATATTACACAAGTAATGAGAAGGTCTAAATATATTTATTTTCACCTGGAAAAAGAGTATGATACAAAGTTACTGGTAAATCATTTAGGAATGACAGGCGCATGGTTTTATGTACACACACTCGATGATATTACAGAAGAAAAATTTCGCAAACATGTACATGTAACATTTCACTTAGCTGGTGGGATGTTACTGGTTTTCTCAGATATTCGTCGTTTTGGAGAAATGAGAATATTAGACGAAGAAGTGCAATACCCACCCTTACTTTTAATGGCACCAGAACCATTTGAAGACAAAGCATTATATCACTTTTTGGATTTAACCAAACAACCGAAATATAGGAACAAATCAATTAAAGAAGTCATTATGAATGGGCAAGTCATTTCAGGTTGCGGTAATATCTATGCGACCGAAGCTTTATTTCGAATGCGTATCCATCCAGCAAGGCAAGTTAATCGAATAAGCCAAAAAAGACTTGTTCAATTATTTCATGAGATAGTTGACGTATTAAATGAGAGCATTTTGGCAGGCGGTAGTTCTATTTCAGATTATCGTAACATTAACGGAGAAGCTGGCAATATGCAAAGCAGATTGCAAATGTATGGAAAGAAAAAATGTGTTATTTGTGCTAGCGAAACGAAACAGAAGGTTCTTGCAGGACGGAATTCTTGGTATTGTTCTAAATGTCAACATTAAAGGATGATAGAAACGATGATAATCGGATTAACAGGAAGTATTGCGAGTGGGAAAAGTACAATTTCACAACTTTTAAAGGACATGGGCTATACCATAATTGATGCTGATATTGTAGCAAGAATGGTAGTAGAACAGGGATCGCCAACACTAAATGAAATTGCCAAGCAATTTGGTCATGAGGTCTTACATCCTGATGGAACACTAAATAGAGAAGCCTTAGGGGAACTGATTTTTCACAATCCAACCAAAAGAAAACAATTAAATGAGTTAATGCACCCCGCCATACGTCAAGAAATGATTGCCCAACGAGATCAGCTGAAGATGCAAGAAATAGAAACAATCATCATGGATATCCCACTTTTGTTTGAAAGTAGACTACAGCATTTTGTAGAGAAAATATTAGTCGTTTCGGTCACTGAAGACATTCAGTTAGAGCGTTTGATTAAACGTAATTCCTTATCAAAAGAAGAAGCTGAAGTTCGGATAAGATCTCAATTGCCTGTATCAGAAAAGGAAAAAGGAGCTGATGCTGTTATTTATAATAATGGTTCTATTGAAGAGTCAAAAATTCAGCTTGAACGAATTCTAAAAGAGTGGCAAGTAGCTCCAAATTAAGTTCAGAAAAATAGAACTTTTCTATCATTATGGGAAAGTGTTTTTCTGATTCTAATATGTGTTATACTATTAAACGAATTAAAGTTAACAGTATAACATACAATGTAGGAGGTTTTTTTATGTCAACTTCTATTGCTATCAATGGATTTGGTCGTATCGGCCGTATGGTTTTCCGTCAAGCAATTCTTCAAGATGAATTAAATATTGTCGCAATTAATGCGAGTTACCCTG
>JBFELW010000236.1:0-4384 GCA_041551995.1 Paenisporosarcina sp. | reverse complement strand
TCAGATCAGACCTTAAGCGAACAAAATGCAACGAAGATAGCTGATTTAGTTGTCAAAAATTGTGGAATGATTCAGTCTGTCATCGAAACGATTGATCTAACTTTCATAGTCAAGACGTCTACACTCAATGGTGATGTCCGTTGACCTATTTTCGTCAAGTTTTCATATTTGGTATGTGTTATTAATCACGAAAGACATTGAAATGAGGTACATCCTTAATGGTGGATACCACTAAATTAATATCAATTTTTATTACTTTTAGTAGTATATGTGGAGGAATCCTAGCTTTTTACATGTTGAGTGAATTGACTAAAGAGCAGAAGAAAAGACATATAAAAGAAATAACTTCGCAACTTATTAATTTTGTGCTATTTATTTGGGTGGGAAAAATCATCTTGAATTTCCCTTTATTTATCAGTGATCCGATGGCTATATTGGCATATCCAGGTGATTCGAGTGCGTTTTATCTAGCTGTGTTATTCAGCTCATTATACCTTTTTTATAAGTCTCAACGGGGTCAAATGAATATGAATATGATGGTGTTCATCCAGTCTTTTATTTTTGTGTTTTTAATAGCTTCATTTTTGTATGAATTTATGCAGCTTGCGTGGTATGACAATACATTTTCGTTTGGCTATATGGTTTTACTGGGGATTCTTCTCGTCCTATTCCTAACCGCCCAGGGACGTATAGGAAGCCATACCTTAATAGGCGCATTGTTAATCGGATGGTCTTTAGGAATATATATTATTGCTACTATCCAGCCTTTTGTTACGGTATTTGGGTATATGATGGCACCTTGGTTTGTAGGATTGTTTTTTGCAGTGAGTTTTACTCATCTTATATTAAATCAAAGAAAGAGTGGTTATATTGAGCGGAATTGAAACAGATACAGTCTTAATTGTCGGAATGTTGCTGGCTGTTGGTGCAGGGGCTCTCTCCTTTTTATCACCTTGCGTACTGCCTATTTTTCCTGCGTACCTGTCCTACATAACAGGAATCAGTGTAAAAGAATTGCAGGGTAATCAAAGCTCTGAAATCCGCAAGAAATTATTGAGTCATTCAATCGTCTTTTTATCAGGAGTTTCACTGGTTTTCATTAGTCTTGGGGCCAGTGCTTCCTTTTTAGGAGAGTGGATTCAAACCTTATTAATGGGTGATTCAGGTTTATTTATCCAGCGCATTGCAGGGGTTTTTATCGTTATTATGGGCTTGTTTATAGCAGGTTGGATTAATATTACAAACTTAATGAAGGAAAGACGGTTCCAATTTTCTAAAAGACCTGCTGGATATATAGGAACATTTTTTATTGGACTCGGCTTTGCAGCGGGCTGGACCCCTTGTATCGGACCGATTTTCGGGTCCATCTTACTTTTGGCTGCAAGCAATCCTGGCCAAGGCCTTCTTTACACCGTGATGTACGTAATTGGATTTGCTTTGCCGTTCCTTATATTAACTTTTTTCCTCGGATCGACGAAATGGATTGTTCGCCGAAGCCAAGTGATTATGAAAGTGGGTGGCGTCATTATGATTATAATGGGTCTGGTGTTGTTTTTAGGGCTGATGCCGCTCATTACAGGATTTCTACTTGATTTAATAGAAGATACTTGGTTATCAAAACTAGGATAGGTATGGAGGGTTATCATCAATGAAAAAAATAATTCTTGTTGTGGTTATAACGTTAATGGTCAGTTGGACTGTTTTTGATCTTGTAAATTCAAAGGAAGAAACAGCAAACCAAGAAGATACAGCAAACCAAGAAAATACAAACAAAGAGGATACAAGCATTGAAGAGACTGTGGGGTCTGAAGAGACAGGACTTGCAATCGGCAATATAGCACCTGATTTTGAACTGACAACTTTGGAAGGTAAAACTGCTCGTTTATCTGATTATAGAGGGCAACGCGTCTTCATTAACTTTTGGGCTACTTGGTGCCCGCCATGCAGAGCAGAAATGCCAGACATGCAGAAACTATATGAATCGGACATTGATATAGAGATTTTGGCGGTCAATATGATAGAGTCAGAAAAAAATGAGGAAGTCGTCACTGAGTTTGTAAAAGATTTCGGTTTGACTTTTCCGATACTGATGGATGAAAACTCAGATGTGGTCACTACCTATCGAGTACAGGCGTACCCTACATCTTATATGATCGATTCAACTGGTCGAATACAATTTGTTGCGATTGGTGCAATGAACCATGATCTCATGGTTCAAGAAATAGAAAAGATGAAATAAAGATTTAAATGATGTTGATGAAGAATTAATTACAAATGACTTTATTGGCAAACGATTTTAAGTGAAGTTTTACCTAATGGGTAGCATTACTGAAAAATTCGTCTCCCAAAATAAAATGGCAACCTTCAGTTAATCTGGATGTTGCCATTTTATATATATACTCTATCTTATTTGAATCTATAAAATAGGTCCCTGTGAAACAAACATGAATGTTTAAACTTTCATGATTTCACAGGGACCTTTAGATTAATGGTTCAATTGAATGGTTAAATGAAGAATAAAGAGTTCCTACTTTTTCTCCTTTTACAAACTTAAAAGCCTTTTAGAATGATAAATGGAGGTGGCAACTCCGAGGGGAATAGCACGAGCTTTAGACCCTGGACTGAGCGAAGAGAATGTCTTTGTATTTGCGACGAGTAATCGCAGGAGCAAAGGAAGTGGCAAAAGCAATGCCTTCAGGAAAGCGGCCGCAGGAATGAAAATCAGCTACATCTTTTAGACAGAGATAAGTGGTATTCCAAAAGTCACCTTTCATAACTTTTGGAGTCCCCGTATAGTAAAGAAAGAAAAAGACTATGGAAAAACTCCATTTGTTGAGTTTTTCCATAGTCTGAGCTCTCAAGTAACACCTGTATTGATCATTGTCATTTTATTGTAAGTTAGTTTTGTCAATAAAGAATGTCGCGACAACAAATACAAAGAAGGCGATAAGCAGAATTGTTCCGCCGGCGATGAAATAGACCATGACAAGTGTTTCATTTAAATTAAATGGATTTAAATTATACATCCACATGCCGGATGTTAATCCTACTGCTCCAATCATGCCGAGGATGCTATGAATTTTTACAATGATTTGTTTGCGTATTGGGACTACATAATAGAAGATTCCCCAAGCAAAGACGGATAACCAGCCGACTAAAAGGATGTGGGCATGTACTGGTCGTAGCGCATAATCCATATTTCCACTCATATGTGAGCCGAGAAATACGCCGATAAAGCCAAAGGTAGCGGCGAAACGAAAAAGGTGAATCGCCCATGTACGTTGTTGTTCCATATTATAATTTCCTCCTATTACTAAAGTGCCACAAATTAGAGTTTACTAAATTGAATGATAAAGGTTGTACCTTCACCAAGCTCACTTTCAATTTTTACGGATGCTAGATGATAGGATAATACTTCACGGACGATGGATAGACCTAATCCTGTACCATCCCGTTTTCTTGCCTCATCTACTCTATAAAAACGATCGAATATGGCATCACGTTCTGATTGGGCAATTCCAATTCCCGTATCTTGTATGATAACGGTTGCCTCTTGTTTATCTTCGTAACATTGAATGTGAATCGAACCATACTGTTTATTGTACTTAATGGCGTTGCTCATTAAATTTTCCCATGCATTGAACAGTAATGATTTGTCGCCATGGATTTCGATGGGCTTTAAATCAAAGCTAATTTCAAGTTCTTTTTCTTGAATCCACCACATCATCGAGTGGACAACGGATTGTAATTGTTCATCTAGTCGTACCGGTTGTTTTTGCAATGGATACGTACCTTGGTCGAGTGAAGTTAATACAAGTAGCTTTTTGGTTAAATTAGATAAACGTTTCGCTTCAGTTTGGATGATTTGGTTATATTGTTTTCCCTCAGGTGAAGGTATTTTAGCCTCTAATAGTTCGGCATAGCCTAAAATATTTAATAATGGCGTCTGAAAATCATGTGACACATTATTAATGAATTTCCTGCGAGTTTCGTCCGTATTAGAGAGTTTCTCTTGCATCATACGGAAGCTATCGGCGAGCTGGCCGATTTCATCTTTTCCTTGAATGGTTAAAGGATAGTCGAAATTGTTCTTCGCAATTTCTTGCGTTGCCGACGTAAGCTCTGTAATGGGATGAATCAGTTTTCGTGAAAATAGTAAAATGCCAAGTACACTAATGACAATTACAGCTAGCATATAACCAAGCAAAATTAAGTGAATTCCAGAGAATGTACTTTCATTTGTAGAACGTAAAAATAAGGCGTATGCTTCGTTTTCAATGTTTACCTGCATTCCCACCGTATTGGCGAGTGTATTCGAAAAATGGCTCATCATCAAAAAGGTTGTTTGAAAATTACTGATCCCATGATAAATGGTTTGATCATC
>JBFELW010000235.1:0-4385 GCA_041551995.1 Paenisporosarcina sp. | reverse complement strand
CACTATGATTACACTGTCATTGATTGCGGATATGCGTTTCACGAAACCACACTCGATATTCTAGATTTAGCCGATGATATTCTCGTCGTTACCACTCCAGATATGACCGCTTTAAAGAATACCAAACAATTACTTGAAACATTTCACCAATTAGCTTATACACCAAAAATTAAATTAATCATCAACCGCTTTGATATGGAAGGGTTGCTTAAACCGGAAGAAATTCCTGCTATGTTGCAATTGCCTGATGCAGAATTTATTTCAAATAACTTTAAATTAGCTAGTCAGTCCTTAAATATCGGAATTCCAGTAGTTAGTCGACGGAGTGGTTCAGATTTGGCACGAGATTTAGGGCGTTTAGCGGACAGTATTGTCACGAGTCACCCTGAAGATCATGGTATACGTAAAGAACGTTCTAGCAAGAAATGGTTTGGCTTAAAAAAATAAGGAGGGAATAACATGAGTTTACTTAATCGTTTGCAACAAAGTCAGCAACCCATTGTCGCAACCGAAAAATTAGAAGTACCAAAGGAATCTGTGCAACCCCCTCCCGCCTTGCCTGTAACACCTGAAGTGAAAGCAGTACCTGCACCAAAACCTGCAGTGGTTCAACAAGAAAAAGAACAAGAATTTAAACGAATGATTCAAAAAGAAATTTTAGCCACTATAGATTTAAAGAAAGAACATGATGATTTAGATCAACAAATTGACCGATTAGTTCAAGATGTTCTAAAAGAAGAAGAAGGGTACCGCAAACTAATTGATCGTAAAAAAGTAACAGCTGATTTAGTGAATGAATTAACTGGTTTTGGTCCAATCAATCCTCTTCTACTTGATGAGTCTGTTTCGGAAGTTATGGTCAATGGACCTGACCGTGTTTATTGCGAACGCAATGGGCGATTGGAGTTAACGGATATCGTCTTCAGAGATAATGAACATGTTCTGAATGTGATTGAACGAATTGTTGCACCAATTGGGCGGCGTATTGATGAGAGTAGTCCAATGGTAGATGCACGGTTACCTGATGGTTCTCGTGTAAATGCCATTATTCCTCCTCTAGCCCTTAATGGACCAACGATTACGATACGTAAATTTGCTAAAGATCCCTATACGATAAGAGATTTGATTTCATTTGGAACTGTGACTGAAGAAATGGCTTTATTCATAGAAGCATGTGTGAAAGCACGATTGAATATTTTTGTTAGTGGTGGTACTGGTTCAGGGAAAACGACAACACTTAATGTGTTATCAAGTTTCATACCATCTGATGAACGAATCGTTACGATTGAGGATGCTGCGGAATTACAATTAACACAAGACCATGTCGTTACCCTTGAATCTAGACCAGCTAATATAGAAGGAAACGGTCAAATTTCTATTCGTGACCTAGTGAAGAACTCCTTGCGAATGCGTCCTGATCGTATCGTTATTGGTGAGGTTCGTGGTGCTGAGGCTCTTGACATGTTACAAGCAATGAATACCGGACATGATGGTTCCCTTGCTACAGGTCACTCAAATAGTCCGAGGGATATGATTTCTAGATTGGAAACGATGGTTTTATTAGCAGGAATTGATTTACCAGTAAAAGCGATTAGGGATCAAATCTCAGGCGCACTCGATGTCATTGTACAGCAATCACGTTTAAAAGACGGAACTCGAAGAATCGTGAAAATTACAGAAGTACAAGGACTTGAAGGCGATATCATTGTACTTCAAGATATCTTTGTTTATGAACAATCTGGAGTAGATGCGTTTGGTAAAATTCGTGGCAGGTTGATTCCCACAGGTGTACGGCCAAAGTTTTATGAGAAACTTGAAGCTTCTGGCATTTATATCCCTCCTCATGTCTTTATTGAAAAAGATGAGGTTCTGTCATGACGGCATTAGGATACGCCTTGCTGTTAGTAACGTCTACATTATTTTTCTTTGCTCTATTCATTAAAATATTTTTTCAAAAACAACAAATGGCAAAGCGTCTTGAACACTTCATTCACAATGAAAGTCCTGAACCCAAGAATGATAAAGAAATACGTCGAATTATCGACTTAACAACGGCAAAAGAAAAAGTTAGAAAACGATTAAAAGCGAAAGATAAGAACAAGTCACTCGAGATGATGCTTCACCGTGCAGGGTTGCCTCTTAAACCTGAGGAATTTGTTATGTTCCAATGGATTTCTGTTATCTTTTTCGCCTTATTTTTCTATCTATTAAAAGCATCGATTATCATGTTATTAATTGGTGGTATTGTCGGCTTCATATTGCCTAAAGTCATTATAAAATCCCGACAGAAAAAACGGTTGTCTCAGTTTAATGATTATTTACCAGAGATGATATCAACCATCGTGAATGCACTTCGAGCGGGGTTTAGTTTTTTCCAAGCCCTCCGTAGCGTAATGGAAGAGGCTCCCTCCCCTGCGAAAGAAGAACTTGAAATTGTGTTACAAGAAATGCAGTACGGAGCAACGGTGGAAGAATCGCTAAATCGGATGAAAGAACGTATGCCCAGCAACGATTTAGACTTAATGATTCAAGCGATTCTCATTCAACGTCAAGTTGGAGGTAATTTAGCCGTTGTTTTAGAAAAAATCGTCCATACCATCCGAGAGCGAATTAAAATTCAAGGTCAGATTAAAACATTAACAGCACAAGGTAAACTTTCCGGAATGGTCATAGCCTTACTCCCTGTTGGGTTGTCAGGTATGTTATTCCTCGTAAACCCTAGTTACATTCTAACGCTTTTCACCCACCCGATTGGTCTTGGCCTTCTCGCAGTAGGTGGAATGTCAATGATTCTAGGCTTTTTCTTTATTATGAAAATCACAGACATTGAGGTGTAGCGAATGGTTGAATTACTTGCGATTGGGACTGTAATACTCTTACTGTTCGGCTTAGTTCTAGCACGGAATGAAGCTATTCTGTCAACAAAACAACGAATTGCACTGGTCATTGGTGAAGAAAGACAACAACCAGTTAATGCAATGTCGAACGTAAAAGAACCTCTTTTTCAACGACTTTTCGAAAAAAGATTGAAACAATTCAAACGTAGTTTCAATAGGACCAACACTCGTGGAAAAGCAGAAAAAATTGAACGAAAACTATTACAAGCCGGGACGCCATTCAATATGAGCCCCTTTGAATTTAGAATTATTCAATTTGGTTTAGGCTTTTTATTACCAATTGGTATGCTGATACTAGTTATAGTTGCTCGTGCTTCATTTGGCGTCATTTTTCTTATGTTTATTTCTACACTGATTTTCAGCTTATATATCCCTCATGGATTTCTTAAAATGAAAATCAAATCTCGTAATCATCAAGCTGTTATTGAACTGTCTGATTTTATTGATTTGTTAGCAGTCAGCATGGAAGCTGGACTCGGTTTCGACCAAGCGTTAAGCAAAGTCGTGTCTAAGAAGCATGGTGTGCTTGCTGATGAATTCCAGCGGTGTTTAGAGGAATTACGACTCGGTAAAACTCGGAGAGAAGCACTGTCCGGCGTGCGCGATCGACTACAAGTGGATGACATCAAAATGTTAATTGGTAACATCATACAAGCTGAGCAACTAGGTATTGGAATGGTTCAGATTTTAAGAATTCAATCTGAAGAAGTCCGTATTCGACGAAAACAGCGTGCAGAAGAGAAGGCAATGAAGGCACCCATTAAAATGCTTTTCCCACTTGTGCTCTTTATCTTCCCTTGCATTTTCATCATTTTGTTAGGACCCGTTTTTTTACAATTAATGGACACGTTTAAATAATTTATGTGAGCGATGGCAATCAGCTAGTCGCTCTTTTTTTGCTCTTTTACAACAAAATTACAACTAAGATAAGTCTTTTTACAACAAAGGCTCGATTTTTTACAACGTAAATCCTCTTTTTTACAACCAAGCATCTACTAACATCCCTTTATCACCACCACAGAGACTCCCTTTCATCATTCACAAACATAATTACAACTAAGATAAGGTTTTTTACAACAAAGAATCGATTTTTTACAACGTAAATCCTCTTTTTTACAACGTAATCCACCTTTTTTACAACGTCATTCCTCTTTTTTACAACCAAGCATCTGCTAACCTCATCTTTAAAACGGATTCTTGCTACGTAAAAAAACGAGTCACTAGGACTCGCTTAGCTCGTATACGTGTAGTAATCCTGTGCATGGACGACTTTAAAACCAACTGATTCATATAAACCTAACGCATGAGCGTTTTTCGTTTCGACTTCTAAATGAATGCTTTTTCCAAATGTACTCTGTTCGTTTACTACTTTCTTCAATACTTTTCGTCCAATGCCTTTGCCTTGCTGTTCAGGTAAGATGGAAAATCCGTAAATCCACGTTTGACCTTCTTCCATTCTTAAGCGAATTTTACCAACCGATTCATCAT
>JBFELW010000234.1:0-4388 GCA_041551995.1 Paenisporosarcina sp. | reverse complement strand
TAGTCTTTTACAGACATACCGTCAATACGTATGTCCCCTTGTTCGAATTCATAAAAACGCATGAGCAAGTTAATAATTGAACTTTTTCCACTTCCGGTATGACCAACAAGTGCAACTGTTTCTCCAGGCTCTGCGGTAAATGAGATGTTTTTCAAAACTTCTGTCTGACCATCATAGGAAAAAGTCACATTGTTAAACTCGATTTTCCCCTGTGAAATATGTGAATCTACATCTTTTTGAGTTGGCGTAAGTTCTTTTTCATCTAATAATGTAAATACACGTGAAGCAGCAACAATGGCTTGTTGAAAAATCGATAGACGTTGCATGACATGATTAATCGGTTCAAAGAAGCGATCAATATAAGTAACAAAAGCATAAATAACCCCTACTTCTACCGTGTTTTCAAATGAGGTAACCCCAAAGAAACTGAGCAAAAGAATAAGCGCTAATGCATAGACCAAATCAATTGCTGGTCGTAGTAATAAACTATCCATCTTAATATTCCTTTTTCCTGCATTCCAGTGCTGATCATTAATTTCATTAAACTCATCTTTCAGTCTAGGTTCTTGGCGAAACGCTTGGATCATAGACATTCCTTGAAGAGATTCAGCAAGTTTTGCATTCAACTGACTTAATCGCTCACGTAAGTCTTGATAAAATACGGAACTGTATCGTCGATACGTTCGGATAATCAAGTAAATAATAGGCAATAAAATAAGTGTTACCAGAGCTAATTTGACGTTTAATATAAACATCGCAATATAGACACCAACAACTAGAAATGCACTTTGTACAAAACCTACTAGTACACTGACAAACATATCTTTTATCGCTTCTGTATCATTGGTTACGCGAGAGACAATACTTCCTGCTGGTGTTCGATCAAAATAACGCATCCCTAAATTTTGCACCTTTGTAAACACATCAATGCGCATTTGCTGAATAATTTTCAATGCAATTTCTTGAAACTTAAGAAGTTGAAAATAACTAACAAAGACATTGGTTACTTGGATGAATAAATAGGCTCCTGCAAGACCGACAAGGGGACCTGTTGGAAAGTTCCTTGCCGTTAAGTAATCATCAATAAATGTTTTGATTAAAATGGGTCCTAGTACATCTCCAACAACAGTAATTCCAAGCAAGAATAGAGCAAACGCAATAATCTTTTTATGTGGTTTTAGATAAGCAATTAATCGCTTTAAAATCGTCCACTGGTCTTTCCCGGTAAGTTTCGGCTGTGTTTCCATTATGCCTCACCCCCCATTTCAACAAGTGCTTCTAGTTGTTGTAATTGATACATTTCGTAATATCTTCCTTTTAGCTCCATTAACTTTTCATGCGAGCCTTTTTCTACAATTGTACCTTCATGCAAAACAATGATTTGATGAGCATGTTGTATGGCACTGAGTCTATGAGCCGTAATGATGGTTGTTTCATCTGTTCGCGTTGCTTTCAAGGACTCTAGAATAGCTTCCTCCGTTTTCGCATCCACTGCAGACAATGAATCATCTAAAATGAGTAACTCGGGTTTCATCATTAATGCACGAGCAATGGAAATCCGTTGTTTTTGTCCGCCTGATAAAGAAACGCCACGTTCGCCAACAATCGTTTCATATCCATTGGTAAACCTTAAAATATCTTCATGAATATAAGCAAGTTTCGCTGCTTCATAGATTTCTTCTTCAGATGCACTTTTATTGGCAAAGGCGATGTTGCCAGCGATTGTCGTAGAAAACAAGAAGTGGTCTTGAGGTACGTATCCAATAGCAGAACGAAGACGCTCTTTTTTATACTCATTTATTGGATGTCCTCCGTAAGTAATGACTCCCTCATAGCCTTCAAACTCTCGTAATAACAGCTTTAAGATGGCTGTTTTACCTGAGCCCGTTTTTCCTACAATACCGAGTGTTTGTCCTCTTGTTATTGTAAATTGCACATTATGTAGAGCTGCGCGTTCGTCACTTGGAAATTTAAATTCTTGTATATTTACTTCTAAATCGCCCTGTGCTTTTATATCAAGTGCATGTGCTGCATCGTCAATATCAACGGGTTCAGCGAGTAGTGCTCGAATACGATCATACGAGGCACGACCTCTCTCGACAATATTAAAGAGCCATCCAAAAGCAAGCATTGGCCATACAAGCAAGCCAAGGTACGCAGTAAAGGCAATTAAATCACCGATTGTCATTTCTCCTGCTAGTATAAACCTTGCACCAAAAACGATAGATAAAAAGAATGATATTCCGACAATCGCAGAAATGGTTGGATCAAATAAAGAATCAACTTTTGCCACATGCACATTCTTCTTTACAACATCATCTGACAACTGAACAAAGTCTTGAATATCTTCTTTTTCTTGTCCAAACGTTTTAATGACTTTAATCCCTGAAATACTCTCTTGCGCCTTATCATTTAAACTTGAAAATGCTTCTTGAGCAAAATGAAAGCGGTTGTGCAGCAATTTCCCGTAATAACTTGTTAAAACCACCATAAGTGGCATTGGAATTAGTGCAATAAGTGTTAGTTTCCAGTTAATGGTGATGGCCATTGCAGCAATAACGAACCCACCAGTTGTTAGAGAATCGACAAGGGTTAATACACCTGCTCCAGCAGTTTGTTGAACGGCGGACAAGTCATTGGTTGCGTGTGCCATTAAATCCCCTACACGACGTTTTTGATAAAACTGTGGAGACATACGTGTGAAATGTTGGAACAAGCGCTCTCTTAACTGTCGAGCAAGTAAAATTGCAGAACCGAAAATCATCCTACGCCAGTAAAAGCGAATGATGTACATAGCTAGGGCAGCTCCTGCAAGGACGGTTAACCATTTCACAAGTGTTTCACCTGTTAATGTACCCAGCCGAATTTCATCGACGACATAACCGATTATTTTAGGTGGGAACAGTTGCAAAAATGCAACGACCATTAGCATAGCAATTCCGATTATATACTCTTTCTTTCTCTCTTTAAAAAACCATCCTAAATCTAAAAATATTTTCACTTTCTGGTCCCCCGCTTCTTGTTTGCAGACTTTATCAGTTTAGCAAATGTTTGGAATTTAGAGAAGATAGTAAATGAAAATTATTCGGATGATGAAATAGTTTCGATTGCTGTAAAAGAAATCCAAATTACTGTCTCATTTTCCGTTACGAGTCTAAGCATTCCCCGGGTAAAATCAACGTGGTGAATGTAACCAAATGCTTTCTCTATAACGGCTTTATTGGAAAACCGAATGTGAAGTGGCGTATGATTGGCCATAGCTTCTTCAATAATATAATGCCACTCCTCAAGCTGCTGTTCATCGACTTCTATCGTTTTCTTATGTCCTTCCTCTTCTTGCCACTCTCTTAGTAAGCGAACATGTTCCGGCAACATCATCGCTGTCCATTTAATACGACCGCGATCGCGTAACATAGGAATGACCTCCTTTTCTTTAAGTTTTCTTCATCTATTCAGCCTTATGTCCGCCAATAAGCTTCGCACGAGCACGAGCAGTCCCTGCATCCGTGTAGGAAACTGCCCGTAACAATGCTGTCGATCCGTATTTATTACGAATCTGATCCATAGCAGCTCCTAACTTTCGTTTGCGCCACTTCTGTGCTTCAAATAAGCTCAGTTGCATCGAATGTTCCGGCTCCATATTTGACAATGTCACCGATAATCGGCGCACAGGTCGATCGTCAAAATGCTCATGCAATAACTCCACACACATGCTGTAAATTTTCATCGTGTCGTTCGTTGCTTCTTCCAACGATCGTGACCGATCAAATCCGCCTCCAAACGCATCCTTACTATAGGTGACACCAAGATGGACAGTACGTCCGACCTTCCCCGCTTCTCTTGCTCGTCTTGCTACATCTTCCGTCATCTCAAGAACAACTGCGAGGATCTCTTCAGGCTTTCGGTAATCACGAAATAAAATCTGACCTTTCCCGTAACTAATTTGCCCCTCAATAAGCGGTGCTCCTAAATCAGATAGATCTATTCCCCATGCATGGTGATAGAGCTGGTTTCCCATGACACCAAACTTTGACTCTAAATCAGCCAAGTTGGAGTTTGCTAAATCACCGACGGAAAAAATCCCCATTCCATTTAAGTTTTTTTCCATGCGTGAACCAATGCCCCACATTTCTCGAAGGGGCGAAATTGGCCATAACTTCGTTGGGACATCCTCATACGTCCATCTCGCGAACCCTGTCTTTTTTGCTTCTAAATCAAGCGCTAGCTTTGACATCAACATATTCGGTCCCATACCCATGGCTGAAGGCAACTGAAACATTTCCAATAAATCGTCTTGAATTCGTTGAATGGTATGTTCAATTGGTCCCCACAATCGTTCTGTTCCTTCTAAATCAATAAAACTTTCATCCACGGAATAAACATGGATG